>DAIPIK010000047.1:0-8267 GCA_036770845.1 Polynucleobacter sp.
TGGTTGAGCAGATTAAATGGGCAAAATAAGCAACCAACCCCAAACACGTTGCCGACAATATAGTCATCCACAGCATCGCCATTCCTAAGCTGGCAATGGTATCGCCATCATAGATGCCGGAAAACAAGCGGTATGCCAGCAAAATTCCAAAGTAAATCAGCAGTGCCCGCATATGAAAAACCCGTAATGCGACTGCTTTAAAGTCGGGAGCGCCTTGCCAAAGGATGGATTCTCCCTTTGGCAATTTCTCGGGTAAACCGAGCTGAGCCTCAAACTCATGCTCCGGACTTGAATGCAGATTGGGGTTCATACAAGGGGCTCCTGGCGCTCAGGTGTGGCGTATAAGGTGCCGCCGCCGTAATACGCCATCACCTTCTCTTCTTCTAGCAAGGTAATTTGCTCGGGGTGCTTGGTACCTGGTACTTGTGCAAACTGCGTCGATAAGATTGACTTCACTGCAATGTCCTGCTTACCAATGCGGCAGAAGTTCATTGGCAGTAATACGGTTTTGCCGCTGCCCAACTTAACTTCCAAGTACCGAATCGTCACTTCCATGTGATCGATCCAGGCATCCGCAACGACGCCAGCCACTTCACCATCGGCACCAACTACTTCCATCCCAATCGGGTTGCGGTCTTTGCTCGACAAACCAAAATCAGGCAACAAACGCAGCGGACGAATGCGGGCATGGCCTTCTAAGTCATAGTCGACATGATCGGCGCGCTGTGCATAAGAGCCAGGCCCTACTCCGGCGAGCATGGGATTGCCGGTCGGCTGCATGGGCGCTCCGTTCCAGGGATGCGATGGTTCGGCTGCAATGCGCTCAACCTCAGGTGGCGTAGGCAAAGGTGCGGTGTATGTTTTGCCAAATTCAGTTTTATACGTGACTGGCCGCGGCATGCCCAAAATACCATCCTCACGGCGTACTTGACCATAACGCTCAGTCTCGAGCGGAAAGCCTTCGCGCTTGCCTTCCAGGGTCAAGTAAATGACCAGCCCAATGAAAAAAAGCAAAAAGATATAAAAAGCGATTTGTGCTACATCGATGTATTGCGTTATTGCTCCGGTTCCCATTTTCTACTCCTTTACAAAATTAACTAGCCTGGAAAATCAGCTAAACCAAACTTTTTGATGCCTGAAACAGAGCGCTGATGGCGACTTGCCACCAATGGCCCTAATGCCACTAATGTTGCAAACAACAAATAAATCTCAATGTGGTAAACCACGCTATAGCCCGTGCCCGCACCGTTTAATACCGGTCCAATTGCGCCGCTGGTCGCCAAGGTAGAAACGCCATCCCGAATCACGCCGCCAATCGACATGCCGATACCAGAACAGGTTGCAGTTACAGCACCCCAGGCACCAATCACCATGCCGGTCATATTTTCTTGTTCAATGCTCATGGCAATCGTCAGCGTACTCACTGCAAACAATCCACCGCCAAATCCAATTAAAAATGCGCCGACCCGAAATAAGGTGGCGGAATTGAGGGGCTCAGAAAAAATCACCGATGTAAATGCAATCAAACCAACCAACAAGCCAATCGATGCGATTCGGTATGCGTTGATGCCCTTTACTAACCAGCGTGCTGATAAAACAAAGGCGAGCAGTGATCCACCTGAAATCAATGCCGTTAACAAACTGGTTGCTGACACGCTTAAGCCTAAAATTTCACCGCCATAGGGCTCCAAAATAACGTCTTGCATGCTAAATGCAATCGTTCCCAAACCTAGCATGATGAGGAAACGCTTGACGTGTGGCATCGCCATAAATGTGTTCCACGACTCTGAAAATGCAGGCCGTACAACACTGGGGTGGGTTTTGTGGGGCTGCCGTACCTCTTGCTTCCACAGCGCAATTAAGTTTAGTAGTAAGGTGACTGATGCTGCCCCTTGAATCACTTGCACTAATTGAACTTGAGTAAAGGGCTTTAATAGCAAACTAAAGACAATACCGCTTACCACCATACCGACTAGGAGCATCACATACATCATGGCCACAACGCGTGGGCGATTTTTTGGCTCCGCTAAGTCGGTTGCCAAAGCTAATCCTGCAGTTTGGGTTGTCTGCATTCCGGCACCAACGAGTAAGAAGGCCAATGCGCTAGCAATGTAACTAAACCAAGTTGGCCAGTGCGTATCGCCCGAGAGCAAGATCAGTGCAAACGGCATGATGGCCAAGCCACCAAATTGCAACCAAGTGCCGATCCAAATGTAAGGCACGCGCTTCCAACCTAAAATCGAGCGGTGGGTATCGGAGCGATAACCAATCAGCGCCCGAAACGGTGCAAAGATTAAGGGCAAGGCGACCATCAAAGCCACCATCCAAGCGCTCATGCCCATCTCAACAATCATCACGCGATTTAGGGTGCCAATCAGCAAGGTTGCTGCCATGCCCACAGTGACTTGAAATAAGGACAAACGCAATAAACGGCTTAGCGGCAAGTCAGCTGTAGCGACGTCCGCAAACGGCAAGAAGCGCGGATTAATCCGCGTCCATGCTTTGGCCGTTTTAAAAAATTGCATCATGAGAATCGACGAAGCTCCATGATTTGCGATTGGTAAAAACCACTGGAAATGCGCAAGGTAAAACTCACGCGCCAACTGTGGAGCAGCTTGGACTGACCGACCAGATCGCGTAATTTTTGCTCGCTAACTGGCTCAATAAAGGGTGCGCGGTCTTTACGCGGAAACAGGCGCCCGACTCGAATCATGATTTCGAGTAGAGCAGAGCTCGGTGCGAAGGTAAAAATGATCTTCTGGTGCGTGCGCTCCGCCAAACGCTCCAGCACATTGACCATGTCGTCTGACTGGTAATGGATCATCGAATCCATGCCCACAACATAATCAAACTCCCCGAAAGCCTCATCAAGCATGTCGCCCGAGTGAAAGGCAATGTTCTGGCGCTCTTCCGCAGGAATGCGCTCTTGTGCTAACTCCACTAACTTGGGTGATAAATCCACTGCAACCACCTTGGCACCGCGCTTTGCCATTTCTAAAGCCAAAGCGCCAGTACCGCAGCCGGCATCCAAGATCCGCTTACCGCTTAAGTCTTCTGGCAAGCGGTTCAAAATGCGTTGGCGGGTTTGATCCCTACCTGCACGAACCGTCGCCCGAATACCACTCACCGGCGCATCGGAGGTGAGCTTAGCCCACGCATCGACTGCGGTCCGATCGAAATAATTCTTCAGCTTGCTTCGGCGATCTTGGTATGACATTTCAGCCATGGTTAATCAAATCCCAGTAAGTCAAAAATTTCACGGTCTTTTAATGATTCCGTCAATATCGGATCATCGTCCAGCAATAAGCTCGCAGCCAAGCGTAAATATTCTTCTTTCACCGCTTCAATCTCAGGAGTCGACTCCATTTCAAAAATGGTGCATTTCTTGAGGCGACTGCGGCGAATAGCGTCCAAATCCGGAAAATGCGCCATGGTCTTGAGGCCAACCCGGGTATTGAACTTATCAATTTGATCCGTATCTTTGCTGCGGTTCGCGATCACACCACCCAAACGGACGTTGTAGTTTTTTGCTTTTGCGCTAATCGCCTGAACGATGCGGTTCATCGCAAAGATCGAGTCAAAATCATTGGCAGCCACAATCAACGCCCGATCTGCATGCTGCAATGGGGCAGCAAAGCCACCGCAAACAACGTCACCCAAGACATCGAAGATCACCACATCGGTATCTTCTAAGAGGTGATGCTCCTTGAGTAATTTGACGGTTTGGCCAACCACATAGCCGCCGCAACCCGTTCCAGCGGGAGGGCCGCCTGCCTCAACGCACATCACACCATTAAAGCCTTCGTAGACAAAGTCTTCCACCTTTAATTCTTCTGAGTGAAAGTCCACGGTCTCCAAAATATCAATTACGGTTGGCACTAACTTACCTGTTAAGGTAAAGGTCGAGTCATGCTTGGGATCGCAGCCAATTTGAATCACCTTTTTACCCAGCATCGAGAACGCTGCCGATAGGTTTGAAGAGGTTGTGCTTTTGCCAATGCCGCCTTTGCCATAAATGGCAAATACTTTGGCATTGCCAATTTTCTCTAGGGGATCCAAGTGGACCTGGACGCTGCCCTCACCATCGGGTGGTTTGCGGGTTGTAATTTCAGAGATCGGTACGCTGACGGTATTCATTAAATTGCTACTCCTTCGTAAACACCTTCTAATCTATCTTCAAAATCTTGTGCAACACGGCGCAAGGTTTCTAGAACAGATGGTTCGGGTTTCCAATATTGCCTTTCAGAGGCTTCTAAAAGGCGGTTTGCTACTTTGACTGAGGCGGCTGGATTAAGGCGCATAAGACGCTCGCGCATATCGGCATCCAAGATAAACGTTTGGGTGAGCTGCTGGTATACCCAAGGCTCGACTTGACCGGTGGTGGCTGACCAACCAATGGTGTTGGTTAGGTGGGATTCAATTTGACGTACACCCTCGTAACCATGCTTGAGCATGCCCTCGTACCACTTTGGATTAAGCATGCGCGACCGTGTCTCTAATGCAACTTGCTCGTTTAAGGTACGGACCACGCTCTCGCCCTTAGTTTGATCACCAATGTAAACCGGTGGCGCTTTACCGCCTTTGGCGCGCTTCACGGCGCGGCTAATCCCGCCCAAGGTATCGAAGTAGGTATCAATCGTGGTGACGCCAAGCTCAATCGAATCGAGGTTTTGATAGGTCAATTCAACGTCCGCCAAAATGCGCTGGAGCAATTCTTTTTGTGCTTGGGGGCGGCCATTGCGGCCATAGGCAAAACTCTTACGGCTGGTATAGGTCTCAGCCAACTCATCTTCATCTTGCCACATGCCGTTATCTACCATCATATTGACATTGGCACCATAGGCGCTCTCGGCATTGCCATACACACGCAAGGCGGCTGTCTCTAAATCGCAACCGGTTTTTGCTTGGTAGTCGAGCGCATGCTTGCGAACGAAATTCTGATCCAGCGGCTCGTCAGCTGTTGCTGCCAAATATGCCGCTTCAGCAAGAACTTTGACCTGCAAAGGCATCAGATCCCTGAAGATACCGGAGATAGACACCATCACATCAATCCGCGGACGTCCCAGCTCTGCCAATGGAATTAAGCTTGCGCCAGCTACTCGTCCAAAGCTATCAAAGCGTGGCAAGGTTCCCATCAAGGCCAAAATTTGGGCAATCGGGCCGCCTTCGGTTTTGAGATTATCAGTACCCCAGAGCACTAGTGCGATTGATTCTGGCAAGGCATTGCCATCTGCCTGATAGCGCTCGAGTAATTTATTGGCCTGCATTTGACCATCGCGTACGGCAAATTTGCTGGGGATGCGGAATGGATCAAAGCCATGTACATTCCGACCCGTAGGCAATACATCGGGATTGCGCAGCACATCGCCGCCAGGTGCAGGCCGAATGTAACGACCATCCAAAGCGCGGTAGATGCCTTGCAGCTCGCTGTCTTCTTGCATGAGCCGATCCATCTTCACAAGGCCATCCAACTGTTCACGCATTGCATCGGAGAGCGACAAGTTGTTTTCGGTAATCGAGCGATCAACGGTGGCGCCCTCTACCAATCCGGCAATAATGGCGCGATCGAGCGTCTTTGCTGGGCCATCACCGGCCTGAGCCGAGCTCATCAGCATGTCAATCCGCTCTTCTTTGCTCAGCGCATTGCCAAGCACATGGAGTCCATGGGGAATCAAGGCGTATTCCATTTCCAGGATTTGCTCAGTCAGTTTATTGAGACTGGCTGCAACGATCTGGCGATCCATGGTTTTCCAGCTGGGCTCTAGATCTACTAAATTAAGTTCAGCGGCTTGAACCTGAATCATCTCGATCAAATCCAATTGCTCATTGCTATCCATGCTGACCGAGGCATCATCCGCTTGGGTTGCTGGCGCTAGAGTACGCCACCGATCGAGTGATGCTTTGAGGTCAACCAAGCCACGATACAAACCGGCTTGTGCAACTGGGGGGGTTAGATAGCTAACTAAGGTAGCGCCGGCACGGCGTTTAGCAATTGCGCCTTCCGATGGATTATTGGAGGCATAAATGTAAATATTGGGCAAATCACTAATTAAGCGATCTGGCCAGCAAGCACCGGACATGCCCGATTGTTTGCCTGGCATAAACTCCAGTGCGCCGTGGGTACCAAAATGCAATACCGCATTGGCATTGAAGTCTTCGCGAATGTAGCGATAGAAGGCAGAGAAAGCGTGGGTTGGTGCAAAGCCTTTTTCATACAAGAGGCGCATGGGATCGCCCTCGTAGCCAAAGCCAGGCTGAATCGCCACCAGCACATTACCAAATTGCTTACCCAATACAAATAAAGCACTGCCGTTGGTTAGCATGCGTCCTGGAGCTGGGCCCCACTGCGCTTCAATCTCTTTTAACCAAGGCTCACGCTTGACGTAATCATCCAAACCAATTTGCGTATGCACATTGGCATCCATACTGAATTGCTGTGCATTACCTGTGAGCATTTGCTCGCGCAAATCATCTACGGAGGCTGGGACATCGACCGCATATCCCTCATCGCGCAAGCCCTTGAGCGTATTAAATACCGACTCAAAGACACTTAAATGCGCTGCTGTACCAATGCGACCGGCATTGGGTGGGAAATTAAAAATTACCAAGGCTACTTTACGGTCGTGTTTGACGGTTTTGCGCATCGCAATTAACTTGGTGACACGAGCTGCCAGCATGGCAGTACGCTCAACGCAAGTAAACATGTCATGCGCGTTGGTATTGACTTCAAAGGTGCAGGCTTTATGGCAACCGGTACAAGCAACGCCGGCGGCGCCAGCACGTCCACCAAAGATCATCGGATTGGTAGCGCCATCGAGCTCCGGAATCGCAATCATCAGGGTGTTTTCTACTGGCATTAAGCCCTGGTCTGACTTGCCCCAATCACTGAGCGTTTGAAACTCAAGAGGGTGCGCTGCCAAATAAGGAACATCCATTTTGGATAAAACTTCTTCGGCTGCTTTGGCATCGTTGTAGGCAGGGCCACCAACCAAGGAGAATCCCGTTAAGGAAACCACTGCATCGACTGCACATTCGTCGCCATTCATTAAGAAGGCATCAATCGCGGGTCTGGCATCAAGACCAACCGCAAAAATAGGTACCACTTGCAAACCTTGGGCTTCCATCGCCGCAATCACCGAGTCGTAATGCAGTGTATTGCCAGCCAAGATGTAGGAGCGCAGCAATAACAATCCAACGCGGCCGCGTGATTTTTGATCGGAGACTAATTTGGGTAAATCACGCAGCTCTTCACTCATGCGGCCCTTGAGGCGCGGATGATAAATACCGGTCTCAGGGTAAATCAGTGGCTCAACGCTTTTTTCTTGGCTACGCAATACCGCCCGCTCGCCTTGGGCATAGCGATTAATGAGGCTACGTACCATGTGGTACATATTTTCTTCTGAGCCGCCGAGCCAATATTGCAAGGTCAAGAAATAAGCACGGACATCCTGGGCGCTACCGGGAATGAATTTCAAGATCTTTGGTAAGCGACGCAACATCCGCATTTGGGCGGCGCCGCCAGTTTGTGCTTTTTCTTTATTGCCACGCAAACGCTTGAGCAAAGCCATTAAGCCAGTAGCAGGCTTGCCCATATCAAAACTGCCCATGCGGGTTAGCGTCACGATTTCTCCGGCAGACATCGCACAGACCATCGCATCACACTCTAGACGCCTTGCTTTTAATGCCTCAATCACGGGCAAAAAGTGATCTTCCATGAACAACATCATGGAAACCACAATATCCGCCCGCGCAATGTCATCGATACAAGCTTTGAGGGCTTTGGCATCGACCGTCCAACTTGAGGCCGCATGAATCGTTAATGCCAAGCCTGGCATTTTCTTTTGCAAAGCAAAACGAGCACGCTCGGTGGCGCTGACCAAATGGGTATCCATGGTCACGATCACTACCCGAATTGGTGTGTGATTAGCGGCCATAGTGTGCCTTTGCATCGTATAAGGTTTCAATCGTAATCATCGACAGCCCCTGCTCTATAGCAAAACGCTCTGTATTGCGACGGGCCTTTCCACGCACAAAGAAAGGGATTTTTCCAAGCTCTTTCATGGCATCGGGTGCCCATGCTGCTTCACCTACTACGGCATCAACTACTGCACTGGCTGTAACGCTAATCTGTTCTGCTGGTATTTCTGTTTTGGCTGCAGCTGCTGGAGCATGATTAACAGCACGATGGCCTAAGTGCGATCCTGCAGCGCTGGCATCAAACTCAAAATCTTCACGGAACATCATGATGAGGTGCTCTTCTAAGCCCA
>DAIPIK010000048.1:0-8181 GCA_036770845.1 Polynucleobacter sp.
GATAGCGTGAAAGATTGTTTGCGCTGTGGCAAATGCAAGCCTGTCTGTGCGACCCATGTACCGCGGGCCAATTTGCTGTATAGCCCACGCGATAAGATCCTGGCGACATCCTTGCTGATCGAAGCGTTCTTATACGAAGAGCAGACCCGGCGCGGGATTTCAATCCGCCATTGGGAAATGTTTGATGACGTAGCGGCTCACTGCACGGTATGCCATAAGTGCGCTACACCTTGCCCAGTTAAGATTGACTTTGGTGATGTGACCATGAATATGCGCAACCTGCTGCGCAAGATGGGTCAGCAGCGTTTCAATCTCGGCACTGCCACATCGATGTTCTTTTTAAATGCAAGTAATCCCGATACCATTCGATTAACGCGTAAGGTGGTGATTGAGTGGGGCTATAAAGCGCAGCGCATTGCGAATAATTTATTTCGCAGCTTCGCCAAAAAACAAACAGCTACACCACCCGCAACGGTAGGCAAGCCGCCGATCAAAGAGCAGGTGATTCACTTCATTAATAAGAAGATGCCGGGGAACTTACCCAAGAAAACCGCCCGAGCGCTTTTAGACATTGAGGATGCGAATTACGTCCCGATTATTCGCGACCCAAAAATGACGACTGCAGATACTGAGGCAGTATTTTATTTTCCAGGCTGCGGCTCTGAGCGTTTGTTCTCGCAAGTGGGCTTAGCTACTCAGGCCATGCTTTGGAATGTTGGCGTGCAAACTGTATTGCCTCCAGGCTATCTGTGCTGCGGCTATCCCCAGCGTGGTAACGGCGAATTCGACAAAGCAGAAAAGATGATTACGGACAATCGTGTTTTGTTTCATCGGGTGGCCAATACGCTGAACTATTTGGACATTAAAACCGTCGTGGTGTCCTGCGGCACGTGCTACGACCAACTAGCCGGCTATCAGTTTGAGCAAATTTTCCCTGGATGCCGAATCATTGATATTCATGAATACTTATTGGAGAAGGGCGTCAAATTAGAGGGTGTGACGGGTGTACGCTATATGTACCATGACCCCTGCCATTCGCCGATGAAGTTGCAAGATCCACTGAAGACCGTGAATGAGCTGATTCAGACAGAAGACAAACAAGCCATTTTGAAGAATGAGCGTTGCTGTGGTGAATCAGGTACTTTGGCGGTGACGCGGCCGGATATTTCCACGCAGATCCGTTTTCGTAAGCAGATTGAAATGGAAAAGGCAGCATCAACCTTAAAAGTGGATTTCACAGGCGAAGTCAAGGTGTTAACCAGCTGCCCATCCTGCCTACAAGGTTTATCGCGCTTTGATGCCGATAGCGCAACCACCGCAGATTACATCGTCGTTGAAATGGCGCAACGCATCTTAGGCGACAATTGGATGCAAGATTACGTCGCCCAAGCAAACCAGGGCGGCATTGAGAGGGTATTGGTTTAATGATTCCAACAAATGTAGTGATGCATCAGCAATCCAAGGTATTGGAACTGAGTTATGAGAATGGCAATGCATACCGCCTGCCGTTCGAATTCTTACGTGTGTTATCGCCCTCAGCAGAGGTCCGGGGCCACGGCCCAGGTCAAGAGACCTTGCAAACCGGTAAGCGTGATGTCGGTATTAATGAGCTTGAGCCAGTAGGTCATTACGCGATTCGCCCGATGTTTTCAGATGGGCATGACTCTGGTTTGTTTTCATGGGAGTACTTGTATTTCCTCTGTGAAAACCAAGATGCATTGTGGAATGATTACCTCGATAAACTAAAGCAAGCAGGCGCAAGCCGTGACATTGCAACAACGCAAACAGGCCACGAAGGCCATTCCTGCGGAAATAAATAAACACCTCAGATACGGCAATATGAATAAAACCCATTTTGGTTACCAAACGGTAGATGAGGTAGAAAAAGCAGGCAAGGTTGCCGATGTTTTTCACTCCGTAGCCAATAAATACGACGTCATGAATGATTTGATGTCATTCGGTCTACACCGCATTTGGAAAAAACTGACGATCGCTCGAGCACAGGTTCGCCCTGGGCAGCGCATCCTTGATATTGCCGGAGGTACGGGCGATCTTGCTGCTGCTTTTGCAACTGCTGCGGAGTGGGGCAAGCATCCCGATGCAGAGGTCTGGCTCAGCGACATCAACGCATCCATGTTGGGGGTGGGGCGCGATCGCCTGATGGACCGAGGCATGGTTTTGCCCTGCGTGCAATTCGATGCCGAGTCCATTCCCTTTCCGGCAAACCACTTTGATGTGGTGACGGTTGCCTTTGGGCTTCGCAATATGACGCATAAAGAGCGCGCTTTAACTGAAATGCTGCGGGTGATTAAACCGGGCGGACGGGTTTTAGTATTGGAGTTTTCGAAGCCCGATGCGATGCTTCAGCCGGTTTACGATGTGTATTCCTTTAAGGTACTGCCCTGGTTAGGTGAAAAAATTGCCCAAGACGCTGAAAGTTATCGGTATTTGGCTGAATCGATCCGTATGCACCCGGACGCCGAAACCTTGAAAAATATGATGCTAGAGGCCGGTTTTGACGCGGTTGATACCCATAGGTTAACTGGGGGTATCGTTGCGCTCCATATTGGTATTAAATACTAAGTGTTAGTTTTGTCGTTGTGCATTACTGGAGACCTAAATAAATGAATAAAAATGCAATTAAAGCCATCGTACTTACCGTCGCACTGACCTTGTCCTCGGTTGGTTACGTTGACGCTAAGCGCTTGGGTAGCGGAAAAAATGTTGGCCAATCGGCCCCAGTACAAAAGCAGGCGCAGCCTGCGCAAGCCCAAAAGCCAGCGCAGCAAGCGCAGCCTGCTGCACCCGCTGCTGGTAATGCAGCGGCAGCAGCGCCCAAGCGTCCCGGATTTGGCGGCATGCTGGGCGGTTTAGCGGCAGGTCTTGGTATTGCTTACCTTCTTTCCCATTTTGGTTTGGGTGAAGCCGCCGCTTCGATGTTTACTGGTATTTTGATTGCCTTGGCAGTTGGCCTGCTCCTCTTCTTTATCGTGAAGCGCTTTATGCCATCGATGTCGGGTGCAGGGCGTGCTAGCCCAGCCGCTGCCGGTAATAATGGCATGCAGCGCACTGCCTATGAGCCAAGCAACACACGTAATGAGCCTGGCTTTGTTCCTGTGGCCGCCTCGTTTGGTGGCGCAGCAGCAGTTGTTCCTGAGGCGGCAAAATCCTTACCAGAGGGATTTGATGAATACGCATTTTTGGACAATGCAAAGCACTATTTCGTTAAATTGCAGAAAGCATGGGACGACGGCGATTTGAATTCGTTGCGTGAGTTTGCTACCCCCGAGATGTTCAGCAACCTAACGCAAGACCTGAACGCCCGCGCAGAAGCAAGTAATCAAACCGATGTGCTTAGCTTGAATGCCGAGTTGTTGGGTGTTGAAACCGGCCAAGATAATTATTTGGCCAGCATTCAATTCACCGGCATGATTCGCGAGCAGGCAGGCGCTCCAGCTGAGTCATTTACCGAAATTTGGAACTTGAGCAAGCCAATTCATGGCTCTGGCGGTTGGGTTCTAGCCGGGATTCAGCAGTTGGTTTAAGCTTAGGCTTTCCCCACGGAAAAACCCGCATTCGTGCGGGTTTTTTGCACCCATGAATTCGGTATCAACATCCGCCCGGCCTATTACCAGCGCAGCCATCTGCCACGGCATCAATCATGTCTTGGCGGGGGAGCCATGGGCTAGCGCCGAGCTAGCAAAGCACGCCGGCAAAGCCATTGCCCTAGAAATGCCGTTTGGCCGATTTGCCGTAAAAATTACCAATAGTGGCCTCTTGGAAGCGGTACGTCATGCAGATAGGACTACGGAACTATCCGATGGGGAAACTGCGCCACCGATCAGAACCGCCCTGGTGCTGACGATTTCAAGCCAAGCACTTTCCACCTTGCTAACAAGCAGTGGCCCCATTCGGGAAAATGCATTTAAATCGGTGACGATTGCGGGCGATGCCGATTTGGCTCAGTTATTGGGCCGCTTAGCGGGTCAGTTGCGCTGGGAATACGAAGAGGACCTCTCAAAAATCATTGGGGATGCGCCAGCCCACTTTGCTGTCGCTCAAGGGAAAAAAATAGCGAGTGCCGGTAGAGCAGCTGGCCTCGATCTGCTTGAAAATGCCGTTGAGTACCTCAGTGAAGAAAAGCAGGTTTTATTGAATCAGCGTGACTTTGCAATACACAAAAACCAGCTCATGGAATTACGCGATAGCGTCGAGCGTTTGGATAAGCGTATTGCATTGCTGCAGCAAAGGAGCAAATAAACATGGCTCGCTTTGCACGACTTTGTTTTATCTTTTTTACGGCATGGCGTTTTGGTTTATTACCTCTACTGCGTGACAACCTCAAGCCGGGTATAAAACGGATCTTACTTTCGATTGCTTGTGCGGCGTCACCCAATACATTGCCGCGGGGTATGCGGATACGACTGACGCTGGAAGCACTTGGACCAATCTTTGTTAAGTTTGGTCAAGTTCTATCTACTCGCCGCGACTTGTTGCCAGATGACATTTCGGACGAATTAGCCAAGCTGCAAGACCAAGTGCCACCGTTTTCGAATGCTGAGTCACGCGAGCTGATTGAAGCTGCGCTGGGCAAACCGATTGAAGAAGTGTTTATTCAGTTTGATGCTACTCCGGTGGCCAGCGCCTCGGTGGCTCAAGTGCATTTCGGTGTATTGCACGCCACTCCACAGCGTCCGGAATGGGAAGGGCGCGAGGTAGCCATCAAGGTCTTGCGCCCCGGTATCTTGCCCGTGATTGAAGATGACTTGGCATTGATGCATGACTTAGCAAAGATTATTGAAAAGGTATCGGCTGATGGCAGGCGTTTAAAGCCACGCGAGGTAGTTGCGGAGTTTGATGTTTACTTGCACGATGAATTGGATTTGATGCGTGAAGCAGCTAATGCAAGCCAGTTGCGTCGCTACTTTATCGATTCAGATAAGTTGATGATTCCGGAGATGTATTGGGATCTGTGCCATACCAGCGTGATTGTGATGGAGCGCATGAATGGCATCTCGATTGGCCGTACCGACGAATTGCGCGCGGCTGGCGTTGATTTCAAAAAATTGGCAGCCGATGGCGTTGAGATCTTTTTTACCCAAGTATTTCAGTATGGCTTCTTTCATGCAGACATGCACCCAGGTAACATTCTGATCAGTCTGGAGCCCGAGCGATTTGGGCGATTTATTTCCTTGGATTTTGGCATCGTCGGTGCGCTGAGTGAGTCCGACAAAAATTACCTCGCGCAAAATTTCTTGGCTTTCTTTAATCGCAATTACCGCCGCGTTGCAGAATTGCACATTGAATCTGGGTGGGTGCCGGCGGATACGCGCGTAGAAGAATTAGAGGGCGCAGTGCGTTCCGTGTGCGAGCCCTACTTTGATCGCCCCTTGAAAGAAATTTCTTTGGGTATCGTATTGATGCGTTTATTTCAGACCTCACGGCGTTTTAAGGTCGAAATTCAACCCCAACTGACTTTATTGCAAAAGACACTGCTTAATGTTGAGGGTTTGGCGCGGCAACTGGACCCCGATCTGGATTTGTGGAAAACCGCAAAACCGATCCTTGAAAAGTGGATTAGTGAGCAATTGGGCTGGAGGGGCTTAGTCGAGGGCCTCAAAACAGAAGCGCCGAACTGGGCCAAAATTTTGCCTACCTTGCCCCGACTTCTGGCTGAGAGCCTAGCGCAGTCAAGCAAAGCCGAGCAGGGCGCCGAGCTGGTTTTACTCAAAACGCTGCTTCAGGAAGAGCGCCAGACACGGCGCCTGATTACCGGAGCTTTGCTGTTTGCAGGCGGTTTTATTGCTGGCGCGGTACTGATTTCCCTCGGTATTTACTAGGCTCAAGCCCATCGGGATCGTCTAGCCGTTAAAATGCCGGCAAGGCTAATTAATTATGAAAAAATACTTTATTGCAGGCATTCTGGTTTGGGCTCCAGTGGCGATCACGGTTTGGGTGATCTCATGGGGTTTGGGTCTGCTCGATAGTATCTTTGGTTCGGTCATGATGGCCATCATCACTCTTTCCCCTGGTGAGTTCTCCCCCGACTTAAAGCATTTCCGTGAGATTCCAGCGATTGGCGTTCTGATTGTGATCGGCGTCATCATGGTCACCGGCCTTCTTGCGATTAGTTTTGCAGGTCAGTGGTGGGTGCGCGTTTGGGATAAGCAGGTGAATCGCATTCCGATTGTGCGTTCGATTTATTCGAGCGTCAAACAAGTTTCCTCGACCTTATTTTCTGGTAGTGGTCAGGCTTTTCGAAAAGCTTTATTAATTCGCTATCCCCATCCCAATTCATGGGCGATTGCCTTTCAAACGGGCACACCCGCAGCAGAAATCAGCTCGAAAGTCGGCGAAGATTACGTCAACGTATTTTTGCCTACCACCCCAAATCCCACATCAGGATTTTTCATGATTGTCCCCCGGTCTTCTGTCATTGAGCTGGACATGACAGTAGAAGAGGCGCTCAAGCACATTGTTTCAATGGGCTCTGTGCCGCCAGGCGTTCGCACGAATGCCCCCACACTTACACAAAATAGAGATTCATAGGAACCTTATGTCGATGCGAAGCCATGCCTGCGGTCAGGTAACGGAAACACTGATTGGTACAGAAGTCACACTGGCTGGCTGGGTTAACCGCCGCCGCGACCATGGCGGTGTTATCTTTATTGACTTGCGTGACCGCGAGGGTTTTGTCCAAGTGGTATGCGATCCCGATCGTGCCGCCATGTTTGCGCTTGCCGAGCAGGTACGCAATGAATTTTGCATTCAGATTAAAGGCCTCGTGCGTGCCCGCCCAGCAGGTACTGAAAATGCCGATTTAGTGAGTGGAAAGGTCGAGATTTTGTGCCATGAGCTGGTGATCTTAAATGCATCGATCACCCCGCCATTCCAATTGGACGATGAGAACCTCTCTGAAACCACACGCCTAACGCATCGCGTCTTAGACTTACGTCGCCCACAAATGCAAAAGAATTTGCGCCTGCGTTACAACGTGGCAATGGAAACACGTCGCTACTTGGACGCCGCTGGATTCATTGATATCGAAACACCGATGTTGACCAAAAGTACGCCAGAGGGCGCGCGCGATTACTTGGTGCCATCGCGCGTACATGATGGTCAATTCTTTGCCTTGCCGCAATCGCCCCAGTTATTCAAGCAGCTACTGATGGTTGCCGGTTTTGAGCGTTACTACCAAATTACCAAATGCTTCCGCGACGAGGATTTGCGCGCCGATCGCCAGCCTGAATTTACCCAGATCGATTGCGAAACGTCCTTCTTAAATGAACTTGAGATTCGCGATCTGTTTGAAAACATGGCACGCCACATTTTCAAGACCGTCATGAATGTTGATTTACCGAACCCATTCCCAGTCATGCCCTACTCGGAAGGTATGGCACGCTTTGGTTCCGATAAACCAGATCTGCGCGTGAACCTCGAATTTACCGAGTTAACCGATCTGATGAAGGATGTGGACTTTAAGGTCTTCTCTGGCCCAGCTAATCAAGCGGATGGCCGTGTTGTCGCCTTGCGGATTCCGGGCGGTGCCGAGATTAGCCGTAGCGAAATTGATGACTACACTCAGTTCGTTGCCATCTATGGTGCGAAGGGATTGGCATGGATTAAAGTGAATTCAATTAGTGAAGGTCGCAATGGCTTGCAGTCACCGATCGTCAAGAATCTGCACGATGCTGCAATTGATGGCATTTTGAAGCGCACGAATGCAAAAGATGGCGACATCATTTTCTTTGGCGCCGATAAGGTCAAGGTTGTGAATGATGCCATCGGTAACCTGCGTTTGCGCATTGGTTTATCAAGCTGGGGCAAAGCGCATGGCCTATTCACTGATGCGTGGAAGCCATTATGGGTAGTTGACTTCCCAATGTTTGATTACGATGACGGTGAAGGGCGCTGGGTTGCTTGCCATCACCCATTCACTAGTCCTAAAGATGAGCACATGCAGTTTCTGGAAACAGATCCCGGTAAGTGCTTAGCAAAAGCCTATGACATGGTGCTCAACGGCAGTGAAATCGGCGGTGGCTCGGTACGAATTCATCAGGAAGTAGTGCAGAGTAAGGTATTCCGCGCTTTGAACATTGGCCCTGAAGAGGCGCAAGCCAAGTTTGGTTTCTTATTGGACGCGCTGCAGTACGGTGCGCCTCCCCACGGCGGTATCGCCTT
>DAIPIK010000049.1:0-7848 GCA_036770845.1 Polynucleobacter sp.
TTAAAGACTGGGCACCCGTCTCTAGTGCGCGCAGGGCATCCGCTACCTCCTGAAAAGCAGTCAAGACAGTCGCTTGATACTGAAATACCGCCTGTTCATAACCCGCAATAGCACCGCGCCGTTGCGCCAGAAGTTGTCCGCCTTGAAATAAGGGCTGAAAAACCCCGCCGGCAACACTCCAAATTGCCGCCGACGGTCCAAACAAAGCTCCTGACGAGAGCGCTACTGAACCGACGCTGGCACTTAGATTAATTTGTGGCAACAGATTAGCGGTAGCAACGCCCACCAAGGCATTGGTTGATTTAAGTAAAGCCTCAGCCGCCCGAATATCCGGGCGCTGCCGCACTAAATTGGATGGTAGAGACAGCGGCAGTTTATCGGGCAAATGTAAATTGGCTAACTCGAATTCAGCAATCTGTGCATTGCTGGGAAAGGCGCCGGTATAGACGGCAAGCTGATTGCGTGCAAAGGCAAGATTACGCTCATAGGCCAATAGATCGACCTGGGAGTTGGCCACTAAGGTTTGCTGCGACGTCAGGTCTACCCGCGATACCGTGCCGATGGCAAGCTGACGTTCGGTTACATCTGCAAAATTTTGCTGGGCTTTTAGGATCTCGGATGTGGCAGCATACTGCGCGCGCAGTGCCGCTTCGCGAACCGCTGCTGTCACGATATTGGCAGTTAAAGCGAGGTATGCCCCTTCAAGCTGAAATTGACTGATTTCTGCTTGTGCGCGGGCGCTCTCCACGGCTCGTCTCGCAGCACCAAATACATCCAAACGGTAACCCACATTAACGGAGGTGTTGTATACGTTGTAAATGTTTTGACCAGGCAATCCAAATGTAGCTAGGGATTGCTGTTGGCGAGTTGTATTGGCTCCTAAACCAACACTTGGAAAATACTGGCCACCAATTTGCGCATTCACATTTTCCTGAGCAACGCGCAGAGCTGCATCCGCCGCAGCTAGATTGGGATTTTGCTCCAAGGCTGTTTTAATCAACTTATCCAACTGAGGTGATTTAAATAAGCTCCACCACTCCGCCGGGATATCCGTATCGGGAATAATCTGCTGCTCTGTTCCTCCAGCCACGTTCGGCGCAGTCGCCAATGTAGTGGCAGTCGGCTTTTCAGTAAAGCGAGCTACTTTTGGAGCGTCCGGCTGCTTAAAATCAGGTCCTGCCGCACAAGCAACAACACTAGCTGCAAAGAGCACAATGAATGCACGCTGAGCTAAGTGCGCGCGTCTTTGAATGCAAGGTGATGGACTAAGTATTGATTCGCTCATGGCAACCCTTATTTGAACACAGATAAGGGGCTTTATTCGGTGCTCTAAGCCTCTCTGAAGTCATTAGGGCTCGAATGGTAAAGACTTAAAGGCAATCCAACCGCACTAAGTGTGAGGACTTATTCGACGGTGACACTTTTTGCTAAATTTCTTGGTTTATCCACATCCGTTTCGCGAGCGCACGCCGTGTGATAAGCGAGCAATTGCAGTGGCACCACATGCAAAATGGGTGATAAATCGCCATAGTATTCAGGCAGGCGAATGACGGCTATGCCATCGCTACTGACGATTTCAGTGTCTTGGTCTGCAAATACATACAAGCGACCGCCACGGGCCTTCACTTCTTGCATATTGGATTTGAGTTTTTCAAGCAGTGCGTCGTTTGGCGCCACCGTCACCACAGGCATTTTTTCTGTGACCAATGCCAATGGGCCATGCTTTAACTCACCAGCAGGGTAAGCTTCCGCATGAATATAAGAAATCTCTTTGAGCTTTAAAGCGCCCTCAAGGGCAATCGGGTAGTGCAGACCTCGACCTAAGAACAAGGCATTTTCACACTGCGCAAACGCCGCGCTCCAAGCGATGATTTGCGGTTCTAAAGCCAACACAGCAATTAAAGCCTTAGGTAAATGCCGCAATGCTTTTAGCGCGGTTTTTTCTTCGAGATCACTAACACGCCCTTGGCGTTTAGCAATCGACATAGCCAATAAGTAGAGCGCAAGCAATTGAGTCGTAAACGCCTTGGTTGAAGCAACGCCAATTTCTGTCCCTGCTTTGGTTAGAAAGCGCCAATTCGTTTCACGAATCATCGCACTGCTAGCCACATTGCAAATTGCTAAGGTCATGGTGTGGCCGAGTGCTTTGGCATGCCGTAAGGCAGCCAAGGTATCCGCTGTCTCGCCCGACTGCGACACCACCACAATCAGTGTTTTGGGATTGGGTACTGAAGTGCGGTAGCGATACTCACTCGCTATCTCAACCTGCGTCGGCATTCCTGCGATCGATTCAAGCCAATACTTCGCAACGCAAGCCGAGTAATAGCTGGTGCCACACGCCAAAATTAAAAGCTGATCAAACCCCTGCCACGCCTGCGGATCGGCATTAAAAAGATCTGGCCCAAAATGCGTAATGTTGGCAAGCGTATTCGCAATCGCTGTAGGCTGCTCAAAAATTTCTTTTTGCATGTAATGCTGATATGGGCCCAAATCAACCGAGTCAGCCTGAGCTGGCATGGGTTTTTGTATGCGCTCGACCGGTTGGCCATTGCCATCGCTAATGCTGACCTCATCAGCCTTTAAGACAGCAACATCGCCTTCTTCTAAATACAGCATGGTCTTTGCATGACCTGCCAGCGCTAAGGCATCGGATGCAATAAAGTTTTGATTGTCACCAAAAGCAACCACCAGCGGAGAGCCAACACGCGCCCCAATTAAGGTATCAGGGCAATCTTGCGCAATCACGCCAATGGCATAAGCACCGTGCAGGCGCGGCAATACCGTACGTACTGCAAGCGCAATGTTTCGATTGGATTGTGCAATATAGGTTTGATGAATTAAATGAGCGATCACTTCGGTGTCAGTCTCTGACTCAAATGCATAGCCTGCAGCCATCAGCTCGGTGCGCAGTACATCGTAGTTTTCAATAATCCCGTTGTGCACAACAGCAATTAACTGATTGGATATGTGTGGATGGGCATTATGGGTGTCGGGCTTGCCGTGCGTTGCCCAGCGTGTATGGGCTATACCCAATGTGCCCTGAAACTGATTGCCTTGTTCAGCCAATTCAGCAACGCGTGCAGTTGTCCGAGCGCGCTCAATCGGGTGCTTTGCATTTGCCGCATTAATCACAGCAAACCCGCAGGAGTCATAGCCGCGGTACTCGAGGCGGCGCAAACCTTCAATTAGGATAGGGACGATATTTTGATGTGATGCCGCGCCAACAATGCCACACATTATTTTTTGGCCTTTGCCGTTTTTTTGTCGGCTAATTTTTTGGTGGCCGCTTTTTTGCTCACTACTTTCTTGTCTTGCTTCACTGGGCGCTGCCACTGAATTGATACTTGTTTGGCACGCGATACCGTTAACTGATTGGCGGGGGCATCTTTGGTTAAGGTTGTGCCCGCACCCAAGGTTGCTCCACGCCCAACTCGCACAGGGGCAACAAGCTGTGTATCGGAACCAATAAAAACATCATCCTCAATAATGGTTTGGTGTTTATTGACACCATCGTAATTGCAGGTAATGGTGCCAGCGCCAATATTGACGCGCGCGCCTACCAGCGAATCGCCAACATACGCCAAATGATTTGCTTTGCTATTGGAATTAATTCGACTGTTCTTAACCTCAACAAAATTGCCAATGTGTACGTCATTCGCTAAATCAGCGCCAGGACGTAAGCGGGCATAGGGTCCAATAATCGAATTGGCTCCAACCACAGCGCCATCTAAATGGCTAAATGCCTGAATCGCAACCTGTTTGCCAATTGTGCTATTGCGCACGATGCAGTAGGGCCCGACGCGTGTGCCGGAGTCCAGCGTGACATTACCCTCAAAAATACAACCGACATCGATGACGACATCCGAGCCGCAGCTCAAGGTTCCACGAACATCAATCCGTGCTGGATCGAGCAAAGTGACACCTGCCTCCATTAATTGCATCGCAATCACGTGCTGATGGGATCGCTCCAAGGATGCCAATTGATCTCGGCTATTGACACCAATGGTTTCCCACTCAAAGTCTGCTTGGGCCGTGCGAATCGGAACATTATCCCGCGAAGCCATCGCAATCACATCTGTTAAGTAGTATTCGCCCTGCGCATTAGTCGCCTGCAATGATTTAAGCCACTTTTTTAGGCGGCTACTTGGCAACACCATGATTCCCGTATTAATTTCAGAAATGTTTTTTTGTTTAGGATCCGCATCCTTTTCCTCAACAATGCCTGTGACAGCCCCTTCGGCATCACGCAAAATTCTGCCGTACCCTGTTGGGTTTTCCATTTGCTGCGTCAGCAAGGCAAGAGCGGAGTCACTTCCACGCTTACCGTCGGCTAACGTTACTAAACGCATCAGGGTTTTTTTGGAAATTAAGGGAACATCGCCATAAAGCACCAAGGTGGGCTCATCTAGATCAAGCTTGGGCAGCGCTTGCAACAGCGCATGGCCTGTGCCTTTTTGCTCTTTTTGCATCACCGTCACTGCATCAGCAAGTCCTGGATGGTCTTTTTGAATCTGCTCTAAGTAAGCAGTGATGGCACTTGCGCCATGGCCAATCACAACGATGGGTTTTGTTTTAGCCTTACCGACGAGCTGATTGGCGGTGACCAGAACATGCTCTAGCAAGGGTTTACCGGCCAGAGTTTGCAAGACCTTCGGCAAAGCCGATTTCATCCGCTTTCCCTGTCCTGCAGCCAGTATGACGATATTCATGCTATTAATTATAAACGCCGCGAATCAAGGTTCCGCAGGCAAGTTCATCCAGTTCGGACTCATCAATTCCGCGATCGCCGGGGGATCTGGCACCTAAATTACCAAGGGCTCCGCCAATACTGCCATCGATCTCTAAATTGGTGAAATCAAATGCCTCGCGGTCCATTAAATGGGAAGGCACAATGTGGTGCATTGCCCGAAAGAGATTTTCTACCCGGCCTGGATGCTTCTTTTCCCAGTCGCGCAGCATTTGCTTCATCGCGCCGCGCTGCAGATTGGGCTGGCTGCCACACAAATCGCACGGAATGATGGGGAACTGCATATCTTCGGCATACCGCTCAAGTAGTTTTTCAGGAACATAGGCGAGCGGCCGAATCACGATGTGCTTGCCGTCATCGGATCGCAGCTTGGGTGGCATCCCCTTTAGCTTGCCGGCATAAAATAGATTGAGCAATAGCGTTTCTAGAATATCGTCGCGGTGATGGCCAAGGGCAATCTTGGTAGCGCCTAATTCATCGGCAACCCGGTACAAAATACCGCGCCGTAAACGAGAGCATAAGCCGCAAGTTGTTTTACCTTCTGGTATCACGCGCTTCACAATACTGTAAGTGTCTTGCTCTTCAATGTGAAATGGCACGCCCAAAGAGCTTAAATAATTCGGCAATGTTTCTGCTGGAAAGTTGGGTTGCTTCTGGTCTAAATTCACCGCAATGATTTCAAACTGAATTGGCGCCCGCTCGCGCAGCTTTAGCAGAATATCAAGCATGGCGTAGCTGTCTTTTCCGCCAGAGACACAGACCATGACTTTGTCACCATCCTCGATCATGCCAAAGTCACCAATCGCCTGACCAACTAAGCGAGACAGTTTTTTCTCGAGTTTGTTTTCTTCAAACACTACTTTGCGAGGATCGTTCACAGGCTTACCTAACCGTAACCGAATCTTTAATACGAAACACCTCGACACCCACCGAGTGGCAGTCGGAATAGACGTCTGGCTTAGCAGTAGAGACGCGGGCCGCTTTCACATTGGGGTGAGCCAACATAGCAGCAACAATGTCGTCGCAGAGCGTTTCTTGTAAATGGATGTGGCCTTTCTGGGCTCGGGTCCGAATGGTTTCGCGCATGAAGTCGTAATCGAGCACTTCATCCAAGGTATCTTTTGTTGGTGTGTTGAGCACAAACGGAATGTACAAATCAATATTGAGAATCACTCGCTGCTCTGCTTTTTTCTCAAAGTCATGCACACCGATATTGATGTAAATCTCATAATCCCGCAGAAACAAACGGCGGCAATCGAGTAAGGAGGGGTGCTGCATCGCATCTAGCATTCTGTAAAGCCTATTCAGTTTTAAACATAACATCGCGTGATGATGGCATTAAATGCTGGCCTCCATCGACGTAAATTGTTGTACCCGTAATCGCATTTGACTCTGCAATAAAAACTGCAGTTCTTGCAATATCGCTTGGAGTAGATGAGCGCTTTAATGGCGTCATTGTATGGGCAGCCTTAAAGCCATGCTCAGACTGTGGCCCGGACGGTAAGGAAATGCCGGGCGCCAATCCAACAATACGTAGGTAGGGGGCGAAATCCATCGCCATCATCTGGCTCGCACACTCTAGCGCGCCCTTCGATACGGTGTATGAAAAATAATCGGGATTGAGATTAATGAGCTTCTGATCAAGCAGCTGGATCACCGCTGGAATATCGCCATTGGGCAAGGAATCTACCGCTCTGGATTTTTGCTGTCGGTAGAGCAACTGCGCCAAGAGGACTGGCGCCAAGACGTTCACTTGCATCATCTTCTGAAAAAAAGCCGTGTTAATCAGCTGTGGCTCTGCACTAGCCCGGTCGTACTCAAACTGTGAGGCACTATTGACGATGCAATCCAGGGCGCCCATATTGGTTGTAACAGCATGAAACAGGGCAGTAATTTCTGACTCGCACGCTAAATCAGCTTGAAACGCCATTGCCCTTGAGCCTAATTTTTGAATCGCAGCAACCGTTTCATCCGCTTCTTTTTTTGACTGCCCATAATGAACGGCCACATCCCAGCCTTGTTCTGCAAAATGAATGGCAATGGCCTGCCCCACGCGCTTTGCAGCGCCGGTAACCAAAACGCATTTTTTGGCCTTGGGTGAGGTGGAGGAGCTTGAATTCACGTTTTTCTCTTAGACTAGCGAGTTATGGATATTACCTTGACCGACACCGAAAAAGCGCACAGCGCGCGCTTAAGCGCGGAAATTGCCCTGGAAGTCGCATCTCATGGGGGCTGCTTGCCTTTTTCGCGCTATATGGAGATGGCTCTATACCAAGCAGGTAGTGGCTATTACAGCGCTGGCGCCCATAAACTAGGAAGTGGTGGGGACTTCACTACCGCCCCAGAAATCAGTCCTTTTTTTGGCATGGCCCTGACCAATGCCATCCTGCCGGTCTTAGAGGCCTACCGATTTCAAGGTAAACCTACCCGCATTCTTGAGTTTGGTGCTGGAACAGGTAAGTTAGCTGCGTCTATCCTTGGTCGCCTAAGGGAGCTCGATTTTCCCTTAGACCACTATGGCATTCTCGAAATCGCTCCCGATTTAGCACAGCGTCAGCGCACCTTGTTAGAAGAAACGAAAAATGATCTGCAATGCTCAACCGCAATCGACTGGCTCAGCGCCCTGCCAATTGAATTTGAGGGCGTCATCATTGCAAATGAAGTGCTTGATGCAATACCGTGCGAACGCATTGTTTACCAAAATGGAGAATGGCGCCAGCAAGGGGTGGCCATTCAGAATGGCACCCTTGCTTTAGAGATCGGGCCAATAGTCGATCGGCAATTATTACCAGACTATCTTCTTACCCACTCCTTTGCTGAAGGCTACACCACCGAAATCAATCCACAAAGTGTGGCGTGGATTAAGGCCTTAACGCAGGCGCTGAGGAGTGGTCTCTTTATTACACTGGATTACGGATTTCCGGCGACTGAGTTTTTTCACCCGCAGCGCGAACAAGGAACATTGATGGCCCACCACCGCCACCATGCCATTACAGATCCACTCTATCTGCCGGGTCTGTGCGATCTAACGAGTCATGTGGAATGGTCTTCCATTTCGAGGGCGGCCCTTACTGCTGGAGCGGACGAAATCTATTTCAACA
>DAIPIK010000050.1:0-7699 GCA_036770845.1 Polynucleobacter sp.
TGGACAGCGCGGTGCGTTTAATCGAATGCGTCATGAATGCTCCTCCGGAAGAATGATTTACCAATTATGAATCTGGTTTATTTATATGCAACAACACAAGCTGGATTTTTAAACAATTCATGCGTGTACATCTTGATTACCATCAATAAATTAAAAAAACCCATTAGGAACTTACGCTATCTACGCGACAAGCAGCAGAAGTACTAGTAGAAACCCGTAGTGCTAGCGGACTATTGCGCTGCAATGTGGTGCCGGAAAGAGGAATCGAACCTCCGACCTTCGCATTACGAATGCGCTGCTCTACCAACTGAGCTATTCCGGCGAACTTCGTATTTTAAAGCATGCCACGTAAGGGCAATGGATTGAAGGCGAAGCCGCTTACAAAAAACGATCCAATAATTTGCGGCTCTGTTTATCCAGCTGACTTGAATCGCGCACCAAATATTGCACGCCATTGGCATCCGATATCAGCAAGGTATTACCTGCCACTCGGCGGATATTTTCCTCGCCATTAAGGCGCAGTCGCGTCTCACCACGGTCAGTCTGTACCAGCCAAATACTCGGGGTAGCGTAGCTCGATACGCTACTGATTTGCTCTATTACGGGCATGAACTCACGGGCAGCCAGCTCCTCCATCAGCAGCACCCGATCCTCCTCCGGTATTGCTGCCAAAGACGCAAACCAGAATAGCTCTTTGCCAGCCGAGTCCATTAGCGAGATGCCAGCACTGGGAGCAGTAATCGGGAAGGCGCGAACTGCGTGAACGTCGACGTGCTCTACACCGGCATCATCGGTGAAGACAAGGCGCCCGAGCGAATCACGAACCAAGCTAGGCTTTTTCAAGTGTCTCTCCAATCGCGCCACCTTCAACCAATTCCGTAGCGTGGCGAATTTGTGCCTGATACAACTGGTAGTAAGCGCCTTGCGCTGCCATCAATTCATCATGCGAACCAATCTCCACAATTTCGCCCTTGTCTAACACTACCAAGCGATCGGCTTTGCGTAAGGTGGAGAGGCGGTGCGCGATCGCAATCGTCGTGCGGCCCTTCACCAAATTATCCAAAGCCCGCTGAATTTCTTTTTCGGTGGTGGTGTCAACCGATGAAGTAGCCTCATCCAAAATCAGAATGCTGGGGTTAATCAATAAGGCGCGCGCAATCGAAATGCGTTGGCGCTCACCGCCGGATAACGATTGGCCGCGCTCGCCTACAAGTGAGTCATAGCCTAAAGGAAGGCGCAAAATAAATTCATGTGCGTGCGCCGCCCTCGCCGCCTCAATAATCTCCTCACGCGTTGCGTCGGGCTTGCCATAGGCAATGTTATCGGCGATGGTTCCAAAAAATAAGAAGGGCTCTTGCAGCACAAGACCGATGCACTTGCGGTAATCGGCGATGCCAATGCTGCGAATATCGCGCCCATCCAATGTAATGGAGCCTTCACTCACATCATAGAATCGGCAAATCAAATTAACCAAGGTGCTTTTACCGGAGCCACTATGACCCACTAGGCCAATCATTTCGCCGGGCGCGATGTGCAAGTCAATGCCTTTGGTGACCGCGCGATTGCCATAGCGAAAGCCAACGCCTTGTAGATCAATCTTTCCCTTGATGCTGCCAAGTGGCGCCGGATTCACCGGATCGGGCACGCTAGAGACGTGATCCAAAATATCAAAAATTCGCTTAGCGCCAGCAGCGGCTTTTTGCGTATGCGAAACAATGCGGCTCATGGAGTCGAGACGAATATAAAAGCGGCCGATGTAGGCCAAAAAGGCAACCAATACTCCAACCGAGACATTGTTATTAGCAACTTGCCAAATACCGAACGCCCACACCACCAATAGACCAACCTCGGTTAATAAGGTCACGGTGGGCGTAAATAAACCCCAGACGCGATTCACGCGGTCATTGATCTGCAAATTATGGCGATTGGAATCGACGAAGCGTTTGAGCTCGCGCTTTTCTTGGGCGAAGGCCTTCACCACCCGAATGCCTGGAATGGTATCGGTCAGCACATTCGTAACCTCTCCCCAAATGCGGTCGATCTTTTCAAAGCCGTAACGCAATTTATCGCGCACTACATGAATCATCCACGCAATGAATGGCAGTGGTGCCAAGGTCACCAATGCGAGCAGCGGATCAATTGAAGCCAAAATCGCGGCGGTCATGATGATCATGAGCAGATCGGTTAAAAAATCAAGCAGGTAGAGCGACAGAAAAACACAAATCCGATCCGTTTCGACGCCAATGCGTGCGATTAAATCGCCCGTGCGTTTGCCGCCAAAATATTCCAGTGATAACTTTAATAGGTGCTCAAAGGTTGTATTGCGCAGATCCGCACCAATGCGCTCGCTCACCAAAGCCAGTAAATAAGTACGCCACCAGCCTAAGCCCCAGGCTAATAAAGCAGCTGCCAGCAGCGCCCCCAAGTACAGTCGCGCTAAATCAAAATCGATGGGCTGACCACGCTCATACGGAATCAAGATGTTATCCATCAGCGGCATCGTGAGGTACGGAGGCACTAAGGTTGCGCCCGTCGATGCTAAGGTCAAAATAAATCCGAGCAACAACTCCTTTTTGTATGGTCTGGCAAAACGCCACAACTTCAATAGTGTCCAGGTGGATGGCGGCTTATCGTCCAGTACATCTTCATCGCTCAGCAGACTAAATGCCGTTTGCGATAAGTGTTGCTCATTCTGAAAGGCAGTCAGCAAGCGCAGCGCTTGGGGATTAACGGCGAGGGTGTAATGCCATGTTGCGAGCAAGGTATCGCCCTGCTGTAAACGCAAGCAACCCACGCCGGCGTGGTCGGAGTGACTTAAGTCCAGTCCAGCTTGAATGAGCCACGATTGGCACTGCGTGCCATTGACCCACACCAGAAAATCGCCATTAATCAGCAGGAGGGACTTATTAAAACGTAGTCCCGCATCCAGATCGAGTTCGATCCAGGCTCGAGGCGACAAGGGCTGTAACGCTGGGAGCGATTGGGCCGCCAAGCTATCTTGCCAATGCGCTGGAAGCGGCGGCGAAAGTGCGGAAAAATCGGGTTCCATGGGTAGTCAAAGTATAGTGGAGCGCAGATCTTTTCAATTTATTGAATCTGTCAACTTATGGAGCTGGTGCGGCGTTTAAGCATGAATCTGTCATTCTTTTCACTTCTGACCCTTTTCCTTTTGGCCATCGCCCTGAATCAAGCCCCATTCTCTGCCCATCCGATGCTGCGAAGCGCAACCTAGCCTGAAGTGAAAAGATCCCGTTTTTATGCCCCAATTACTCGATAAAACCATTGAGATTCTGAGCGTCAAGCATCTCCGTGGCCCCAATATGTGGACCTATCACCCGGTGATCGAGGTTTGGGTCGACATTGGTGATCTGGAAGACTATCCATCCAATCTTATCCCTGGGTTTTACGAGCGGCTAGTGGCGTGCATGCCCGCCTTAGTTGAGCACCGCTGCAGTTATGGCGAGCACGGCGGTTTCCTCAAGCGCATTCAGGAGGGCACTTGGCCTGCCCACATCCTCGAGCACCTTACCCTTGAGCTGCAAAACATGGCCGGCATCCCTGGCGGATTTGGCAAAGCACGTGATGGTGATCGCCGGGGTGTTTATAAAGTGATCGTCAGTGCGATCAACGAAAAAGTAACCTTAACTGCCTTGGAGTGCGCGCGTGATCTGTACTTGGCTCTAGCCCAAGATACGCAGGATGCCTCGATCCTATTAAAGCAATTGGTTGAACAGTTGCGTGACCTTGGCGATGACCTCTTACTGGGCCCAAGCACGGCAAGCATTGTTTATGCCGCTGAGGAAAAAGGGGTTCCATGGATTCGTTTATCGAGTGGCAATCTCGTGCAACTCGGGTATGGCGCAAAACAACGCCGCATTTGGACTGCAGAAACCGATCGCACCAGCGCAATCGCAGAGAGTGTTTCGCGCGATAAAGACCTCACCAAAAGTTTATTAAATAGCGCAGGGCTCCCTACTCCCGAAGGCCGGATTGTTGCGACTGCCCTGGATGCATGGGATGCGGCAGAAGACATCGGCTTGCCGGTAGTGGTAAAGCCGATTGATGGCAACCACGGCCGGGGTGTCTTTATTAATCTCTACACCCAAGAGGAAGTGGAAGCAGCCTACGCTGTTGCAGTAGAAGAAGGGAGCGCCGTATTAGTCGAGCGCCATATTTTGGGCGATGAGCATCGCCTCCTGGTGGTCGGCAGTCGGGTCGTTGCTGCAGCCAAAGGTGAAACGGTTTGGATCGTCGGCGATGGCAAGCATAGCGTGACTGAGCTAATCGGTCTGCAGATCAATTCGGATCCGCGTCGTGGAACTGCGGAAGAGTGCCCCTTAAATCCGGTGCGCGTAGACTCTGCCGTCGAGCTTGAGCTCACTCGACAAAAACTCAGCGCAAAGGCCATTCCTACAGAAGGCCAACGGGTATTTATACAGAGCAATGGCAACGTCGCCTTTGATGTCACCGATCAGGTTCATCCCGACGTGGCGCGGCAAGTTGCACTGGCAGCGCGGGTGGTTGGACTTGAAATTGCTGGCGTCGACTTGGTGGCGCAAGACATTAGCAAGCCTTTTGAGGAACAAGGGGCTGCCATCGTGGAAGTCAATGCAGGTCCTGGTTTATTGATGCACTTAAAACCAGCCAGCGGAACCCCGCAGCCGGTTGGCAAGGCAATCGCCGATCACTTATTCCCAGCCAATGTGGATTTTAGAATTCCACTGGTCGGCATCACCGGGTCCCAAGGAAAAACCCTAGTCGCTGAAATGGTTGGTCACTTTCTTAGACTGACAAACCAGTATGTTGGGGTGTCCTGCGGCAATCAATTGTATTTTGGCAATCGCATCATTAAAAAAGAGCATCCATCCGATTGGGAAAACGCCCGCCGTACCCTTCTTAATCGGGCCGTTGAAGCCGCGGTAATCGAAAACAACCACTTGTCGATGCTGATTGAAGGCCTCGCCTACGACCGCTGTCAGGTTGGCGTAGTACTCAATATCGATCCGAGCGCTACATTTCCAGAGTACGCAATCTACGACGAAGACCAACTGTTTAGTATTGTGCGCACCCAAGTGGATGTGGTGTTGCCCAATGGCGCAGCCGTTCTCAACGCCGACGATCCCTTGGTAGCTAAGATGGCCGAGCTGTGTGATGGTGAAGTAATTTTCTTCTCCAGCACTGAGACCACTCCCTTAATTGAGGAACACTTGAAGCAAGGGGGTCGCGCTGTGCTAGTGCGTGGTCAAGAGATTGTTTTAAAAACCGCACGACGGGATGAGCAAGTACTGCACTTGCCTAAAAATCCGAAGAGCACACCCGATAGCATGCAATGGAAATCCATTAATTTAGCTGCAGCGATAGCGACAGCATGGGCTTTAGGCATTCCTTTTAATATTATTCTTGCTGGCACAGAGACATTTTATTCTGCCACCGCAACCCAGACAGAGGCGTAATTGAAAGTATCTCGGATTCGCATGTTGCGTGGGCCTAATTTGTGGAGTAGGCACACTGCCCTGGAGGCGATTGTCGATTGCGATCCCCTGGAGCGTGCAATCGATCAGCTACCTGCATTTGAAGTCAAGCTCCGTGAGCGCTTTCCGCAGTTGGGTTTTATGCGCTTTAGTGGCAAAACCGAGGTAGTCTCTTTGGCGCACGTGATTGAACATGCTGCGCTCGATCTGCAAGCGCAAGCAGGTTGTCCCGTCACTTTCAGTCGAACCATACCAACATCTGATGTGGGTGTTTACCAAGTAGTTGTCGAATACACCGAAGAAGCAGTTGGTCGAATGGCTTTTGACTTTGCCCTCGCCTTAATTCAGGCAGCTCGCGATGAGGCGCCATTTGATCTGGTAACCGCATTAAGTGAATTGGCCTCCTTATACGAAGAGGTTCGCTTGGGACCAAGCACTGGCTCAATCGTCGATGCGGCCATTGCGCACCACATTCCGTATCGGCGCATGACGGAGGGCAGCATGGTTCAGTTTGGTTGGGGTAGCAAGCAAAAGCGCATTCAGGCAGCCGAGACCAGTGATACCAGCGCGATTGCTGAATCGATTGCGCAAGATAAGGAACTCACCAAAAATCTGCTGCATGCTGCTGGAGTGTCGGTTCCCCACGGCGAAGTGGTTACCAGCGCCGATGAGGCTTGGCGCGCAGCCCAAGCGATTGGCGGACCAATCGTATTAAAGCCAAAAGACGGCAATCAAGGTAAAGGTGTGGTTGCCAATATTCGGAGCGAACAACAAGTGCGTGCTGGTTTTGAAGCAACCCAAGCCTACGGTAGCCAAACCATCGTTGAACGCTACTTACCAGGCCAAGATTACCGTTTATTGGTTGTAGGTAATCAACTAGTTGCGGCTGCGAGGCGTGAGCCAGCTCAAGTGATTGGTGATGGAGTGCACACCATAGAGCAGTTGGTTGCACTCGAAAATAAAAATCCCTTGCGTGGGGATGGTCACGCTACCGCCCTAACCAAGATTCGTTTGGATGCGATTGCGATTGCGACATTGGCTGCAGTCAATTTAGATGTCGCCTACATACCCAAAAAGGGTGAGCGTATTCTATTGCGCAATAACGCTAATTTAAGTACGGGCGGCACCGCAACCGATGTAACCGATGATGTCCACCCCGATGTGGCAGCCAGTGCTGTTGCTGCGGCACAGATGATTGGACTGGATATTGCCGGCGTGGATATTCTGTGTGAAGCAATTTATAAACCTCTAGAGCCGCAAGGCGGAGGCATTGTCGAAGTCAATGCGGCGCCAGGCTTACGGATGCATTTACAACCGTCTTACGGCAAAGGCCGCCCCGTTGGCGAGCACATCATCAACATGATGTTCCCAGGCGGTGACAATGGCCGCATTCCCACGGTAGCAGTAACGGGCACCAACGGAAAAACTACTACGGTTCGCTTGATTGCCCACCTGATTCATGAAACTGGTCTGCGCATTGGCATGACCACCACCGATGGCGTTTATATCGAAGGTCGGCGAATTGATACGGGCGATTGCAGCGGCCCTAAAAGCGCGCGCAATGTATTAATGCACCCCGATGTCGACGCTGCCGTTCTGGAAACTGCCCGTGGCGGCATTTTGCGAGAAGGTTTGGGATTTGATCGCTGTGACGTAGCCGTAGTGACCAATATTGGCGAAGGCGATCACTTAGGCATGAACTTTATTCACAGTGTTGATGACCTAGCGACTGTGAAGCGCGTGATTGTGCAAAATGTTTCCGCTACCGGGGTTGCGGTTCTCAATGCAATGGACCCCTATGTAGTGAAAATGCGGGAGAGCTGCCCGGGCGACATTACGTTCTTTTCTTATGATCCAACCCACCCCGTGATCGTGGCACACCGCGCTCAAGATAAACGGGTTGTGTTTTTTGATGGGACAGCCATTGTTGCTGCCAAAGGGACAGAAGAAATCCACCGCATTCCAGTCAAACGCATTCCAATGACTAGCGATGGTCTCCTCCCCTTCCAGATTGACAATGCGATGGCCTCAGTAGGCGCTGTCTGGGCCCTTGGATTGCCGTGGAGCGCCGTGAATACTGGCCTGGCTACGTTTGACTCGAGCGCTAATTCCGCCCCGGGCCGCTTTAATCTCTTTCAACACCGCGGCGCAACCGTGGTAGCTGACTATGGACACAATCCAGATGCGATGCGCGCCTTAGTCGATGGCATTCATGCCATGAAACCAAA
>DAIPIK010000051.1:0-7656 GCA_036770845.1 Polynucleobacter sp.
GCAATGGCATTAAATATTGCAGAGCACGTTGCCCTGGTAGAGGGTCTACCAGTAGTGGTGTTCTCTATGGAGATGTCCGGATCACAACTGGCATCCCGTTTATTAGGCTCCGTCGGGCGCGTGGATCAATCCAGAATGCGTACCGGCAAACTCAATGATGATGAGTGGCCGCGCGTAACGGATGCGATTGCACGCCTCAGTAATACCCAAATTTTGATTGACGAGACGGGATCACTGTCGAGTTTAGAGTTGCGTGCACGAGCACGGCGTATTGCCCGTAATTTTGGGGGCACGCTGGGCTTAGTGGTGATCGATTACTTGCAGCTGATGAGCGGTAGTGGCGGATCCAGTTCTGAAAACCGCGCCACGGAAATCTCGGAGATCTCGCGCTCATTAAAGTCCCTTGCCAAAGAGTTGCAGTGCCCCGTTGTTGCACTGTCACAGTTAAACCGCGGTCTTGAACAGCGCCCAAACAAACGCCCGATCATGTCCGACCTGCGGGAATCCGGCGCGATTGAGCAAGATGCCGATTTAATTATGTTTATTTATCGCGATGAGGTCTATCACGCCGACACCACAACCGATAAAGGGATTGCTGAGATCATTATCGGCAAGCAACGTAATGGCCCGATTGGAACCATTCGACTAAGTTGGCAAGGTCCCTATACGAAGTTCGATAACTTAGCGATGGGCTCGCCTGGCTTTTCTTCAGGCGGTTACGAACCGTTTTAATTTAGCCTTTTAGTGTTCAGAAGATTATGTCCTCGATTGATTTAGCCAAAATTCAAGATCTCATTATTGATACAGCTACGGATGTAGGTATCAAAGTATTGGGCGCCATTGCGCTGTGGGTAATTGGCCGCTGGTTAATCGGCCTTACATTGCGTATGGTTCGGGGTGGTCTCGAGCGTCAGCATATTGACCCTACTGTAGTGCGTTATGTTGGCTCGATTGTCAGCGTTACCTTAAACATCTTGCTTGTGGTTGGCATTCTGGGCTACTTCGGAATCCAGACCACTACCTTTGCCGCTTTGTTTGCTACCGCAGGTATTGCGATTGGCGCTGCTTGGGCAGGACTTTTGTCTAATTTTGCAGCCGGTGTTTTCTTGATTGTGCTACGCCCATTTAAAGTAGGTGATTTTGTCATTGCTGGCGGCGTAAATGGAACCGTAAAAGAAATTGGTCTTTTTTCATCGACCATTAGTACGCCTGATAACGTGTCAACGATGGTTGGTAATAGCAAGATCTTAGGCGATACGATCCAAAACTTTAGTAACACCCCCTATCGCAGAGTTGATTTGAAGTGCCAGCTTCCCAATACTGCAAACCATGATGCGGCCATTGCTTTATTGAAGCAACGCATTAGTTCGCTACCAAATGTCTTGACCACTCCTGCAGTAGAGGTGAGCATTTTGGAGGTGAGTCCTGCAGGACCGGTTTTAGCGGTTCGCCCTTATTGCAGCAATGACCACTACTGGCAAGTGTATTTTGATACCAATGCTGTTCTAAATAACTTGCTCGTTTCGAACGCAGCCTGAGCGCAGTCAATTACGGTTTTGTGTTGGCAATTCGGCGCGCTTCGGTATATCGGGCTGCCCAATATGGACTCGTCATTTGATCTAGGCGTACCGTACCCCCTTTGCTTGGGGCATGCACGAAACGACCGTGCCCTACATAGATTCCAGCGTGGGAATAGCGCTCTCCAGTTGTATTGAAAAACACCAAATCACCTGGAGCCGGAGCGTCATTCCGAATGGTTTGGCCAGCGCGACTCATCTCTTGAACTGTGCGAGGTAATTTAATGCCTGCAGCGTTGTTGTAGACATAGACAATGAGTCCGCTGCAATCAAAACCACCTGCGGGTGTATTACCGCCAAAGCGATACGGTACCCCCACTAGGCCCATTGCTGCGATGGAAATTCCTTCTGTACCAACGCTGGTGTCTTCCTTGAATTTCGCAATCGTGCTTTGAGGCGCTGGTTTGCGTGTCGGGGTACTGCATCCACCGAGAATCAGACCAGACAATATCAGCGTCAGGCCACCAACACAGGTACGTCTGACTACATTGTGACTGTACCGATGTTGGTTAATGCTAGAGGGCTTCTGCCGCATGGTCTGCTAAACGCGAGCGCTCCCCGCGCGCTAAGGTGATGTGCCCACCATGGCGCCAGCCTTTGAATCGATCAACTACATAGGTAAGGCCAGATGATCCCTCCGTAAGGTAGGGAGTGTCAATCTGCGCAATATTCCCCAGGCAAATAATCTTAGTTCCAGGGCCTGCACGCGTCACCAAGGTTTTCATTTGCTTGGGGGTTAAGTTCTGCGCCTCATCAATAATCACAAACTTACTGACAAAGGTTCTGCCACGCATGAAGTTCATGCTTTTCACTTTAATGCGAGACCGAATTAATTCCTGTGTAGCGGCACGACCCCACTCGCCAGCACTATCTTCATTGCGCTGCAGTACCTCAAGGTTGTCATCAAACGCACCCATCCAAGGCTGCATTTTCTCTTCTTCGGTGCCGGGTAAAAAGCCAATATCCTCCCCCACAGGCACGGTCGCACGCGTAATAATAATTTCGTTGTAGCGCTTGCTATCGAGTACCTGCTCAAGGCCAGCTGCCAATGCCAAAAGGGTTTTACCGGTACCCGCTTGACCCAATAGAGTTACGAAATCAACCTCTGGGTTCATCAGCAGATTCATTGCAAAGTTCTGCTCACGATTGCGGGCAGTGACGCTCCATACGTTATTTTTTTGATGTGAAAAATCGCGTAGGGTTTGTAACAGCGCAGACTTTCCATTCACTTCGCGAACTTGGGCATAGAACGGAGTCGAGCCATCCGGGTTTTCTTGATAAACAAACTGGTTGACAAGCATGCTAGGCACCAGCGGACCGGATACTCGATAGAACATAGTGCCACTTTTGCTGTCAGCCCAACTCTCCATCGATTTGCCGTGCTTGGGCCAAAAATCAGCAGGCAATGTCATGACTCCGGAATACATTAAATCGCGGTCTTCTAAGACCTGGTCGTTAAAGTAATCTTCGGCAGGTAGACCTAAAGCTCTGGCCTTGATGCGCATATTGATGTCTTTTGATACCAACACCACTTCTTTGTCCGGATGCGTTTGTTGCAGTTCACTCACAACCGCTAAGATGAGGTTGTCCCCTTTACCCTCAGGCAGTCCTTCGGGAAGGGTAGCGGTAGTGAGGTGGGTTTGAAAATACAACCTTCCAGAAACATCCTGGTGACCCAGTTTATTTAATGGAATGCCGTCATCTAAGGTGCCGCTGGTTCCGGCAATTAATTGATCTAATGAGCGACTCACGGTACGGGCATTGCGCGCGACCTCACTCATGCCCTTTTTGTGATTGTCCAGCTCCTCCAGGGTGGTCATCGGCAAATACAGATCGTGCTCTGCAAAGCGGAAGAGGGAGGCTGGATCGTGCATTAATACATTGGTATCGAGCACAAATAGCGAGGGCGGACCGGTGCGGGTAATGCGCTTTGCTTTAGGCTCAAGCAATGCCTTTTTGTCGCCTTGCCTAGCTCGGTGATCCGCCTTGATACGCTCGAGTGCTACTTCTGCTGCAGATAAGTCCGCCGGCGCCTCTTCAGCCCACTCGGCAGTCTCGCTTGGGACCGCAGTTATCTCATTGATTAGGCTATCAACCTCAACCACCTTCATGGGTGCGGGCCGTTTCTTTAAATCCGGCGCATCCTTGCGGTTCAATTTAACTTGATCAGCAATTTGGGTTGGGCTTGGGGGTAAAGGCATTCAGACTCTCCTAATTAAAAAACCACCCGAGGCAATGCGGTGGCTAAGGTCAGCACAACAGTTACGATAAAAGTGGAGAGGGGCGCACACCACGCTTGCCAGAAATAGGTCAAGCAGAGAGTCGACACGGATCGAGAGACGGTCTCGTCGCCAAGGCTGCATATGCCTTTACTTTACCGCAAATCCCAACCAAAGCAAGCCCCTGGAATGAAAAAAGCCCCAAAGTAGGGCTTTAAAGCTTGAGTAAAAAAAGGCCTGCCAATAAGGCATATTTGTTACAGCATTTCTGCTGCCTTGAGTACCTCATCTACGTGGCCCGTTACCTTAATGCCACGCCATTCTTTGGCCAGCTTACCGTTGGCATCGAATAAGAAAGTGCTGCGCTCAACGCCACGAACCTGCTTACCATACATGTTCTTCATTTTCATGACGCCGAAGAGTTGGCAGAGCACTTCTTCTGTATCGGCAACCAGCTCAAACGGCAACTCTAATTTTTGCCGGAAGTTTTCATGGGATTTGAGGGTGTCACGCGAGACCCCAACGACCAAGGTATTGGCTTTTGTAAATGCCTCGATGCGGTCACGAAACTCGCCGGACTCAGCGGTGCAGCCCGGTGTCATGTCCTTGGGATAAAAATACAACACCAATTTTTTCCCTTTAGCCGCTAACGGAGAAAAGGTAAGTTGGGATGTTGCGGGCACCGCGCACGGCGGAATCGGCTGACCAATGGTAATTGACATGGATTTTCCTTTTTTAAATCAGTTCGCAGGCTGAATCATCAGCTCGCCGCTGCGATTGGGTATCTCACCCCACGTCAGCGGCAATACTGCTATTTTATCGAGTTGTTTGGTGGCCGCCCAAGATTGGTGAAGTTCACCCATCGTAACGAGGTCATGGCCTTGATCAAGCCAGCCAGCCAGCAGGCATTCAAAGGCAGGCAGGAGTTTTTGCCCCTCTAGCTCAGCATGCAAGGTAAAGACTTGATCGTTGGGATTGCTTTGTGTCAGGGACAGTATTTTTTTGGCAGCGCCTAAGGCGTCCATGTCATCGACACCGATTAGTTCATCGAAAGTTGGTAAGGTAGTTGGATACTGTACGTGCTTGCTTTTGCCCTGTTGAAATGCAATGCGGTAAGGCGTGAGATTGGTAAAGGCTCTGCCATCGGAGGAGTACTGAATACCCCAGGCATCGAGCTGCTCTAAAGCAACTTCATTCATTTGCCAGCCGGCAGCGCCATAGGTTAAGGGACTATGCCCAAAGATATCAACAAAGCGATCAAAGCTTTTTTGCATTTGGGTTTTGGTCCAGGCTGCATCACGATGACGCACGCCATCTTGCCAGTCCACATGATCCCATGTATGAATTCCTGTTTCATGGCCTGCACGATCAATCGCTCGCATTTCGCTTGCTGCTTCGCGTCCAATGTCGGGCCCAGGCAACAATACCCCATAGAGTAGAGTCTTGATGCCGTAGTGTTCTACCACGGATGTCCTGCTGACTTTTTTCAGAAAACCGGGCCGAAAGACCCGCTTTAAAGCCCAGCCAGTATGATCTGGCCCCATGCTAAACAAAAAGGTAGCCTTGATACCAAGGCGATCAAAAGTGCGACCCAAATTAGGCGTCCCTTCGCGCGTTCCTCTTAAGGTATCGACATCGACCTTCAGGGCAATTTTGGCCATGCCTTTTTTACTCTTGGTCCATTAAGTGACGGGCTTTTTCAACGTCATGGCGGTAGGCTTCAAAAATATGCTTCAAAGCATCGCTCATCGTGGTGGAGGGCTTCCAGCCCAACTCGCTCATGGTGTTATCAATCGCAGGCACGCGGTTTTGCACGTCTTGGTAGCCCACGCCATAGTAGGCGCCTGAGGTCGTCTCGACAATTTTGACCTGACCTGCAGTTTTGGCGTATTCCGGAATGCTGCGTGCAATCGCCAGCATTTGATTGGCAAGGTCGCGCACAGAGTGGTTGTTGGCTGGGTTGCCGATGTTATAGATTTTGCCGTTAGCGATATCGCCTTCATTCGCAATGATGCGCATGAGCGCGTCAATGCCATCATCGATGTAAGTAAAGGCGCGTTTTTGCTCGCCACCATCGACTAAATTAATGGGTTCGCCGCGTACGATGTGCCCTAAGAACTGAGTTACGACACGAGAAGAGCCTTCTTTAGGTGTGTAAATGCTATCCAGGCCAGGGCCGATCCAGTTAAACGGCCTAAACAAAGTAAAGCGCAGACCTTCCATGCCGTAACCCCAAATCACCCGATCCATTAATTGCTTGGAGCAGGCATAAATCCAGCGGGGTTTATTAATTGGGCCATAGACCATATTGGACTGGGCTGGATCAAACTCAGCGTCTTCGCACATGCCATAGACTTCCGAGGTCGACGGAAAGACTAAATGCTTTTTATATTTAACCGCAGACCGAACGATGGGTAGATTGGCTTCGAAGTCGAGCTCGAACACACGCAAGGGTTGCTGTACATAGGTGGCTGGTGTCGCGATCGCTACGAGCGGCAGGATCACATCGCATTTGCGTATGTGGTACTCAACCCATTCGCGATTAATCGTGATGTCACCCTCGAAGAAATGCATACGGGGATGCGTGACTAAATCACCCAGGCGATCGTTTTGCATGTCCATGCCGTAGACATGCCAGTCGGTGGTTTCTAAAATGCGTTTCGAGAGGTGGTGACCAATAAATCCATTCACACCCAAAATCAGAACTTTTTTCATATTGCGACCCAGTTACCCGTGTTTTAAATGCATGCCAACTAATGTGCACTTGCCATCTGCCATGCCATGATTTCAATGGCCTGGCGATTGGCGCAAATGCCGAATACTCGATTATCAACTACCTGGATACCGAGCTGGTCAAGATCAATGGAGCTTGGCAGCAGGGGATTGAGCTTGGACTTGGCTATAACCATCCGCGCTCCTTGCCAATCGGCAAATGCGCCGGGGTAGGGTGGGGCCACGGCACGAATCAGGTTGTGCACCTGCAGTGCATTCTGAGACCATTGGATGCGGCCATCCTCGGGTTTGCGGCCGCCAAAATAGCTACCATTGGCAAGTACATTCGGAGTTCTTGGAACACGACCTTCCAGGAGCGCGGGTAAGGCGGTTTGCATTACGTGCACTGCTGCATTGCTTACTTTGGTAAACACGGCAGTGGCGTCTTCATCGGGATCAATGGGGACTGCTTCTTGCCCAACAATATCCCCAGCATCGGGCTTGGCTTCCATGATGTGCAGGCTTGCCCCCGTTTCCGTTTCTCCATGCAGGACCGCCCAGTTAACTGGCGCGCGACCGCGGTACTTTGGTAAGAGGGAGCCGTGCATATTCAGTGCGGCAATGCGCGCCGTATCCAATATCGCAGTAGAAATCAGGTAGCGGTAATAGAACGAAAAAATGTAATCCGGCGCGATCTTTTGAAATTGTGGCAACAACTCTAAAAGATCGCTAGCTTCGGGTTGGACATATGGAATACCGCGTTCTTGGCACAGGGCGGCAACACTAGCAAACCAGATATTTTCATGTGGATCATCGGCGTGGGTTACCACTAACTCAATCTGAATGCCGGCATCCAAAAGAGCCTTGATGCAGCCCACACCCACATTATGGTAAGCAAATACAAGCGCCCGAATTGGTGCCTTGGGTGTATTCAATGGCTAAGGCCGTTCTAAAACAGTTTGAACCACATAGCGCGGCCGCTCACGTACTTGCTGATAGATGCGACCAATGTATTCGCCCAAAAGACCGAGACCAAAGAGCATTACGCCAATCAAGAAGAAGGTCAACGCAAACAGGGTAAATACTCCTTCGACCTCGGAGCCCAGAACAAAGCGACGCACCAAGAGAAGGGCGAAGAGGGTGCCTGA
>DAIPIK010000052.1:0-7460 GCA_036770845.1 Polynucleobacter sp.
TGCTGGTGATGAGCAATAACTTGCTGCAGCTCTTTTTTGGCTGGGAGGCAGTGGGGGTTGTTTCCTATTTATTGATTGGCTTTTACTACGAGCGTCAAACCGCCGTCTTTGCCAATATGAAGGCCTTCTTAGTAAACCGCGTTGGCGACTTTGGATTCATTCTTGGGATTGGCTTGCTCTTGGCTGGCACCGGCTCTATGAACTACGATGCGATTTTTGCGCAAAATACGGTACTCGCTGCGCAAACTTTGCCAGGTACCGATTGGAATCTGGTTACGGTTGCCTGCATTTGCCTCTTTATTGGTGCTATGGGTAAATCAGCCCAGTTTCCCTTGCATGTGTGGCTGCCCGACTCAATGGAAGGCCCAACCCCAATCTCTGCCTTGATTCATGCAGCAACCATGGTCACTGCCGGTATTTTTATGGTGAGTCGCATGTCACCCCTGTTTGAGTTGTCGGATGTAGCCCTCAGTTTTATCTTGGTGATTGGCTCGATTACCGCCTTATTCATGGGCTTTCTGGGCATCGTGCAAACCGACATCAAGCGGGTGGTTGCGTATTCCACCTTGTCGCAATTGGGTTTCATGACCATCGCTTTGGGCGTCTCGGCTTATCCGATTGCGATCTTTCATTTAATGACCCACGCCTTCTTTAAGGCCCTCTTGTTCTTGGGGGCGGGTAGTGTGATTTTAGGTATGCACCACGAGCAAGACATGCGCAAAATGGGCGGGCTGTGGAAGTACATGCCGGTAACCTGCTTGATGATGCTCTTAGGTAGTTTGGCCTTGATCGGTACGCCGTTCTTCTCGGGCTTTTATTCCAAAGACTCCATTATTGAGGCAGTGGCTGCTAGCACCATTCCTGGCTCAGGCTTTGCCTTGTTTGCGGTGATGGCCAGCGTCTTTGTCACTGCCCTGTATTCCTTCCGCCTGTATTTCTATGTCTTCCATGGCAAAGAGCGTTTCGGGCATGCGGTCCATGATCACCATGCACATGACGATCACGGCCATGACGATCATGCGCACCATGGTTTAGCGCCAGGCCAAAAGCCCCACGAGTCTCCTTTAGTTGTGACCATTCCGCTCATTCTTTTGGCAATTCCATCGGTCATCATTGGTTTTTACACCATTGACCCCTTGCTCTTTGGCAGCTTCTTCGGGGATTCGATCTTCATTGACATCGCTAAGCATCCCGTCATGAAAGACTTGGCGCAGGCCTTCCATGGGCCGGTTGCAATGGCGATCCATGCATTTAGTACGCCAGTATTGTTACTGGTGGTCTTGGGCGTGCTGACCGCGGCGATTGGCTATTTGTGGGTGCCTAGCTTGCCTGCTAAGGTATCTGAAGCGTTGGCCCCGATCAAGAAATTGCTCGACCACAAGTACTACCTTGATGAATTGAATCAAACTGTCTTTGCAAAAGGCATGTTGTGGTTTGGCGGAATTTTTTGGCACCGCGGCGATGAAAAAATCATCGATGGCTTTTTTGTGAATGGCAGCGCCCACTTGGTCGACCGTTTTTCGGGGCTCGTACGGCGTCTGCAGTCGGGCTACCTCTACCACTATGCGTTTGCCATGATCCTGGGCGTCATTGCCTTGCTGACTTGGGTCTTGTACACCTACCTTTATATTGCCTATTAAGTTGAAGCTTTCCTTATGATTCTTTCTTACGCCATCTGGATCCCGATCGTTTTTGGTCTGATCATCTTGATCTATGGATCGGAGCGACCATCGTCTGGGGTGCGCTACTTGGCTCTGTTTGGATCGGTCTTGGGTTTTATTGCAACCCTCCCTCTGGTTTTGCAGTTTGATGAAACAACCGCAGGGATGCAGTTTGTCGAGAAATTCAGCTGGATTGAGCGCTACGACATTAACTACCATCTGGGCGTCGATGGCATTTCAGTTTGGTTTGTGGTTCTGACCGCCTTTATTAACATCTTTGTGGTTGTTGCTGCATGGGATGTCATTACAGAAAAAGTATCGCAGTACCTGGCGTCCTTCATGATTTTATCGGGCTTGATGATTGGCGTGTTCTCCGCCCTAGACGGCATGCTGTTCTATGTCTTCTTTGAGGCGACTTTAATACCGATGTACATCATCATCGGCGTATGGGGTGGCAAGAACCGTATTTATGCTGCGTTTAAGTTCTTCCTCTATACCTTGCTTGGCTCGCTTCTTACTTTGATCGCGATGCTCTACCTGTATAACGCAACCAATACCTTTGATATCCAGACTTGGCATCACGCCCCCCTGGATATTGTTGAGCAAATCCTCATTTTCTTTGCTTTCTTTATGGCCTTTGCAGTGAAGGTGCCCATGTGGCCTTTGCATACGTGGTTGCCTGATGTGCACGTTGAAGCGCCGACCGGCGGATCCGTTGTCTTGGCGGCAATTATGTTGAAACTCGGTGCGTATGGTTTCCTGCGTTTCTCTTTGCCGATCGCGCCGGACGCCAGCATGTACCTCGGTCCTTTTGTGATCTTCCTATCGCTGGTTGCCGTGATCTATGTTGGTCTGGTTGCCTTAGTACAGAAAGACATGAAAAAACTGGTGGCCTACTCATCGGTTGCCCATATGGGTTTTGTTACCTTGGGCTTTTTCCTCTTCAGCCCGCTTGGCATTGAGGGCGGCATTATTCAGATGATTTCCCATGGCTTTATTTCGGGGGCGATGTTCTTGGCGATCGGAGTGCTCTACGATCGCATGCATACCCGCCAAATTTCTGATTTTGGTGGGGTGATCCACCGCATGCCGAAGTTCTCTGTTTTTATGGTCTTTATGGCGATGGCCAACTGCGGTTTACCGGCAACCTCCGGCTTCGTTGGGGAATTCATGGTGATTCTTGCGGCGGTTGATTATGACTTTTGGATTGGTTTACTGGCGGCTACCGCGCTGATGCTTGGCGCGGCCTATTCCTTGTGGATGGTGAAGCGCGTGTTGTTTGGGGCGATTGCCAATAAAGAAGTCGATGCCTTAACCGACATCAATGGCCGTGAGTTTCTGATGATGGCAGCGCTCTCCATTTGTGTGTTGTGGATGGGCGTTTATCCAAAACCATTTACCGACATCATTCACCCAGCGGTCATCCATTTGCTGGAACACGTTGCGATTAGCAAACTGTAAAGCCGAGATAAGAATATGGAAATCCTTGACCTCATTGTTCTTTTGCCCGAGTTGGTAATACTGCTTTCAGCCTGCTTATTGCTCGTCTTAAGTGTATTTTTAAAAGAAACACCCCTCGCGGCAGATGGCACGGTCCGCGAAGTATTTGATACACCGCGCGGCGCCAACTTTGTATATAACGGGGCACTACTGCTCTTGCTGGTGATCGGAACGGTATTTGCTTTGCGTATTCCTGACTTGCCAATCTACGCCATGACGGGTTTATTCCAAGCAGATCCCTTGGCAAACCTATTGAAGTCTGCTTCGTGTTTTGCGCTACTGATTAGCTTGATCTACTCCCGCCAATACCTAGTGGACCGCGGCATGTTTAGGCCTGACTTCATGGTCTTGGCTTTGTTTGCTTTATTAGGGCAGTGCGTCCTTATTTCGGGCGCAAACTTGCTTACCCTCTACCTTGGCCTAGAGTTAATGGCACTCTCAACCTATGGATTGGTTGCAATGCGGCAAGATAATGCCCAAAGCACAGAGGCGGCAATGAAGTACTTTATTCTGGGCGCCTTGGCATCCGGCTTTTTGCTCTATGGCATGTCGATGCTCTATGGTGTAACTGGCTCACTGGACCTGATTGAGATTTTTAAGGCAGTAGCAGACCCCCGGATTAATCACTTGATTATGGCCTTTGGCCTAGTCTTCATTATGGCGGGCCTGGCATTTAAATTGGGCGTCGTACCTTTTCATATGTGGGTGCCCGACGTGTATCAAGGCGCCCCAACTGCGGTTACCTTATTGATTGCAGCTGCACCTAAACTGGCGGCATTTGCTTTGCTCTTCCGTTTGCTAGTGAACACCTTATTGCCGCTGTTTAGCGACTGGCAGCCGATGCTCATCATGCTCGCGGTATTGTCGATGGTGATTGGTAATGTGACGGCAATTGCGCAAACGAACGTCAAGCGTATGTTGGCGTATTCAGCGATTGCCCAAATGGGATTTGTCTTGCTTGGTATGTTGTCGGTATTTGATGACCATGCGTATAGTGCGGCACTGTTTTATGCGGTGACGTATACCTTGACAACTTTGGCTAGCTTTGGATTATTAATGATGCTTTCCAAAAAAGGCTACGACTGTGAGACCTTAGATAGCCTAAAGGGCTTAAATAAAAAACACCCGTGGTTTGCATTCATGGGTCTCGTGATGATGTTCTCCTTGGCCGGCATTCCGCCGACGGTTGGCTTTGCTGCCAAATTATCGGTACTAGAAGCCTTGGTTGATGCAGAGTACACCGCGTTGGCAATCATTGCTGTGATGGCCTCCTTGGTCGGCGCTTTTTATTATTTGCGGGTTGTGAAAGTGATGTATTTTGATGCACCATTGCGCGAACATGAGATTACCGGCTCTGGCGTCTCGCGCGGCATATTAGGCATTAATAGCATTGCCATTTTGGTCTTGGGCATCTTTCCAGGTGCTTTAATGGCCTTGTGTCTAGATGTGATGCGAAACACCTTGCTCGGCGGCTAACACGATAGACCCAGCTAACTAGCTGGGTTTTTTATGGATACCTTTAATGACTGAAAAATCCCTGCACGATTTACCTCAAGGCGATGCGCATCTTAAAGAAGAGCGCATTGATAGTCGTGATCTGTACAGCGGTATTTTTTTGGAAATGAAGCGCGATACCGTTCGCTTGCCCGATGGGGGTGAGGCGGTACGGGAGTACCTCACGCATCCTGGTGCGGTAGCGATCGTTGCGATACTAGACGATGGACGCATTTTGCTCGAGCGCCAGTACCGCTATCCTGTAGCCCGGGTGTGCATGGAAATTCCGGCAGGCAAATTGGATTTAGGGGAGGATCCCCTTATTTGCGCCCAGCGGGAACTGCAAGAAGAGACTGGATATACCGCCAGTAAATGGAGCTACATACGGCGCATTCACCCAGTGATTTCTTATTCGACTGAATTCATCGATATTTATTTAGCTGAAGGGTTAAGTAAAGGCCAGCGTCAGCTTGACGACGAAGAATTTTTGGATGTATTCGCTGCATCCCTAGATGAATTGCTTGCTTGGGTAGAAGAGGGCGCTATTACGGACGTCAAGACTACGATTTCATCATACTGGCTGGACCGCTATCGCCGCGGCCTGGTAAAGCCGCAAGTGATCGCCGTTACCGATAAAAAACAGCATTAAAATAAGCTATATTGAATTTAGCAGTTTTGCCCCCATCTACTCCGCATGAAAGTCTATAACCTATCCTGTTCTTTTGATCATCGCTTTGAGGGGTGGTTTTCTTCGGAAGAAGATTGCCTCACTCAACAGGCTAATGGCATGCTTGCCTGTCCTTTATGTAATAGCACTGCGATTACACGGATGCCATCGGCTCCCCACATTGCGAAGGCGCACGCTAAGGATAATCAAGCGCAGAGCGGCGGGGCCTCCAGCGCACTCGTCAAGACAAACCCTACAGAAAATCAGCCAAACCAGAATGAGGTCGCCGCAGTCACCCGCGCAGACCATGGCCAATTGGAAGCCCAAGTACAAGCGGCCTTTTTAAATGGGATGCGTGAACTCATGAGCCGTTCAGAGGATGTGGGATCTGAATTTGCAGAGGAGGCGCGTAAGATTCATTACAAAGAGTCACCTGAGCGCAGTATTCGGGGGCACACCACGGTAGATGAGGCAGAGTCATTGCGGGAAGAGGGAATTGAAGTCCTGTCCTTGCCAACGATACCGCTCTTAAAAAATACCCTGCAGTAAATTCTGCGCCCTTACTGTTTCACGATAGAGCGCACCAAAGAAAAATAGCAACCCGAGGGTTGCTATTTCTATTTAAGGCGAAACTAAAAAAGGTAGCCCGAGACCTCTAAGCTTACTTAGAGGTAGGCATAACAAACTCTGCGCCCTTCGCAATGCTTTCGGGCCAGCGCTGCATCACACTCTTTTGCTTGGTGTAAAAACGCACACCTTCTTTGCCATAGGCATTCATGTCACCGAAGAGCGAGCGCTTCCAGCCACCAAAGCCATGCCAAGCCATGGGTACTGGAATCGGTACATTAATACCTACCATGCCGACTTGGACACGGCGAGCAAACTCACGGGCTATATTGCCATCGCTAGTAAAGCAAGCAACGCCGTTACCAAATTCATGGGCGTTGACTAAATCCAGCGCTTCGGCAAAGTTGGCAACGCGCACGCAGGAGAGGACTGGCCCAAAAATCTCTTCCAGGTAAATTTGCATGTCAGGAGTAACGCCATCAAACAGCGTGCCACCCAACCAAAATCCCTTCTCTGATCCCGGAACAGAAAAATTACGTCCGTCGACTAAGAGCTTGGCACCCGCAGCTACGCCCTTATCAATGTAGCCGGTAATTCGATCGAGGGCGGCTCGGGTCACAATCGGACCCATTTCCGCATCGAGCTCCATGCCATTTTTAATCTTCAGGGTGCGGGCACGCTCAATCAGTTTAGGCATGATCTTTTCGGCAGCATCGCCGACTAAAACCGCCACCGAGATCGCCATACAGCGCTCACCAGCAGAGCCATAGGCTGCGCCAACCAGCGCATCAACGGCTTTATCAATGTCGGCATCGGGCATGACCACCATGTGATTCTTGGCACCTCCGAGGGCTTGCACCCGTTTACCAAAGTGGGCGCCGCGCTCGTAGATGTAGTTGGCAATCGGGGTTGAACCAACAAAGCTAATCGCCTTGACGTCCGGATTTTCAATTAAGGCATCCACCGCTTCTTTGTCACCCTGAACGACGTTAAACACGCCTTTGGGTAAGCCAGCCTCAGTCAGTAATTTGGCCATCAAGAGTGAAGCAGAAGGATCGGTTGGGCTGGGCTTCAAAATGAAGGTATTGCCGCAAGCAATCGCTACCGGGAACATCCACATTGGTACCATCACTGGGAAATTAAACGGCGTAATGCCAGCAACCACGCCTAAGGGCTGGCGCATGATCCAGTTATCAATATCGGTAGAGACCTGCTCGCTGTAATCGCCTTTGAGTAGCTCTGGAATGCCAGTCGCAAATTCCACAATCTCAATGCCGCGCGTTACTTCGCCTTGCGCGTCGGTAAAGACTTTGCCGTGTTCGGCAGTAATGATCGCAGCCAATTCATCGCGGTGGCGGTTTAGTAGCTCTAAGTACTTAAATAGAATGCGCGCACGGCGCAGGGGCGGCGTATCCGCCCAGGCCGGAAAGGCAGCCTTAGCAGAGGCAACCGCCTCGTTGACATCGCTCTTACTGGCGAGCGCAACGCGCCTGGCAACTTGGCCGCTAGCGGGATGGTAAACATCGCCAAAGCGACTATTGCTGGGCAGGTGCAGGGCACCACCAATAAAG
>DAIPIK010000053.1:0-7409 GCA_036770845.1 Polynucleobacter sp.
GAAGCGCTACGCAATAGTCCCGATATTCAAGTGATTGCAGCTAGGCGATTGCAAGCAGAATCCTTGATCAATGCTGCCAGTGGCGCTCAGTATCCGGGCGTCAACGCATTTGGCAATACCGGTGGAAAAGCGGGTTCGAGTGGTAGCGGCACCACCGGTTACTATATTGGCGCCGGTTGGGAGCTTGACTTGTGGGGCCGTGTGCGTACCTCGATTGCAGGCGCAAATCAAAATGCGCGCTCAATTAATGCAGATCAAGATGCGGCGCGATTATCTTTAATTGCGACATTAACGAAAACTGCTTGGCTAGCCAGAGTCCTCCAAGAGCAAGCGCGCCTTACGAGTGAAAGTGCAGCCGCCGCTCAAACGGTTTCCGATCTGACTGCGATTCGAGAAAAGATTGGTGCATCCTCTCCAGCCGATGTTTCCGCTAGCAAACTCAGTGCCTCGCAAGCAAAAGAGCTGGCGCTCAGTGCCGCACTCGCCCGAGATCAGGCTTTGCGAGCTGTAGAGGTATTGCTTGGTCGATACCCCGACGCAAAGCCCTTAAGCACAACGCGCCTACCTCAATTGCCCGCGCCAATAGCCCCGGGCCTACCAACCGATCTATTGGAGCGCAGGCCCGACATCATTGCCGCCGAAGCGCGGGTCAATAGCGCCTTTTATGCCGCGGAAGAAAAGCGTTTAGCACGCCTACCTAAAATTAGCCTGACGGCTGGATTTGGATACATTAATAGCGAAGTCTTTGCTTTAACCAGGGGGCCAAGCACAAGCTTGGGTACGGGTGCAAATGTGTTTATTCCCCTCTTTCAAGGCGGTGCTATCGAGGCTCAAATTGCCTATCAAAATGCGGAAGCACAAGCAGCGATTGCCAATTACGGAAAAGTTGCATTAAATGCATTCAACGATGTGGAAAATGCACTGAATGGCGAGGCAACATGGCGGGAACGCAGCACACTCCTGCAAAGCCAACTGACGGAGCAGCGGCGCCTAATGGACAATCGCCGTGCGGAGTTTCGGATTGGCCGAATTGACCAACGTCAGGTCCAACAGGAAATTATTCGCACCAATGCCATTGAAATGAATTGGCGGCAAGGTCAAGTGGATGCCTTAGCCCAGCGCGTAAACCTCTACCTTGCTTTGGGTGGATCGCCAACAGAATAATGACTTTATGCGTAATATAAGGCTCATGATGTTCAATTTAAATTACGGTATTGTTGGAATCGGCCTAATCGCCTCTGTCTTTTTTTCAGCTGAAGCCAATGCATCACCTGAGTTAGCCAAACAGAATACCTGCATGGGTTGCCATGCCATGGATCGTAAAGTGGTTGGCCCATCCTATAAGGCGATCGCGACTCGGTATCAGAGTCAACCGCGGGCACAAATGGTAGATACGCTGGCGAATAAAATTCGGCTGGGTGGTGGCGGTGCATGGGGTGTGGTGGTAATGCCTGCCAACACCAAAATAAGCGAAGCAGATGCCAAAAAGCTCGCCGAGTGGATTTTGGATAGTAATAAGTAACCAGCGAATCCATTCGATCGAATGGAATAAAATCATCCTTATTCATGAAGATATTCCTCTACCTACTCCTTTCACTGGCGCCCATCGCTATTGCATATACCAAAGCATTTGATGGCTCGCGCCTCAAAGAGCCCTTAATTGTGGTGTCTTACCTCAGCATCATGATGTGGTCTGCGCTGTTTTCTACCATTACGCAGTCGCTAACTGGAATTGAGATTAAGTACTCGATTGCGGTATTTGCACTGGTTATGGGCTATGGTCATTTTCGTTTGGTGCAATTCCTGGCACGGCGTCGACGCAATAAGCAATAGGCCCTTGCTTAGCTTAATCAGTAGCCCTGCTGCTGGATTTGCAAAAGCAAAATAGAATGCACCATGGTTCATTTTTCTAGACGGCAATTTCTAAAACGGCTTCCAGCTGCTGGGTTAGCGGTAGCCGCCCCCTCGCTTGCTTTTTATCCACTGCACGGATTTGCCTCGGCTGCCAAATTTCAGATCCACGATCTCGATTGGGTTGATGATGCCCGTGAACGCCCTGTCCCGGTTCGGCTTTACCAACCAATTGCATCATCCTCTGCGGCTCCCACGCCCCTGATTATTTTTTCCCATGGCATCGGCGGATCGCGCTTAGGCTATAGCTACCTTGGAAGTTACTGGGCAAGCCATGGGCTAGCCAGCCTACATGTCCAGCACGTTGGCAGTGATCGCTCGATCTGGTTTGGCAATCCCTTTAATTTAGTTTCCAGACTACAAGAAGCAGCGCAAGAAAAAGAAGCGCTTGCTCGGGTATTTGATTTACGCTATGCATTGACGAAAATATTCAGCGATCCACTGGGTCAAACAATCAACCCAAATCAAATTATTGCTGCCGGGCACTCGTATGGGGCTAATACCACGCTGCTTGCCTCCGGTGCACGCGTCAATCGCGATGATATCCCTGTTGAACTGAGTGATTCTCGCATTACTGCAGCCATTGTGATTTCAGCACCGCGCTTTTATGGTCAAAAATCGGTAGATTCTATTTTGCAGCCAGTACGCTTGCCTACCCTGCACATTACGGCCACCGAAGACAATATCCAGATCCCAGGTTACTTTAGCGGTTACGCCGATCGCCTGGCTATTTTTGAGGCCATTGGGAGCGAACGTAAAGCCCTGGCTGTTTTTGAGGGCGGCTCACACAGCATGTTTACAGACCGTACCCGTTCCGGCGGCGCCGTTTTAAACCACCAAGTAAAAGAGGCAACCCAGGAGCTCAGTCTTGACTTTATAGCGCAGGTTTTAAATAACCAAGAGTCCGGCATCCCATCATGGGCCTTGCGCCACGAGGCGATTCTCTCGAAAGTGATTTCCTAAGTGGCATCCACAGCCCCACTGCAGAATTGCATTAGATCCTGTACATTGCAGTTATGACCGATCTCACAAAACCCTTTTGGATTCCCTTGTTTCCGCTGCAAACGGTTTTATTTCCTGAAGGGCTTATTGCACTCAAGATATTTGAGGTGCGCTACCTCGATATGATGAAGACGTGCTTTAAAAATCAGGAATTCTTTGGGATTGTTGGCATTGAGGAAGGTGCTGAAATAGAAGATCCAGCAAAGCCCAACATCCTCTTGTCTGAGTTTGGTACGCTCGCCAAAATTATTGAATTTGATCCAATCCAACCTGCCCTATACATGACACGCTCTGTAGGGCATGCGCGATTTTCACTGCTGCAATCCAAGCGCGAAAAAAACGGTTTATGGATGGGCGAGGTGCAGTGCGTTTCTGCCGATCCAGACATAGCAGTACCAGATGAATTGAATGATACGGCCCTCCTGCTCTCCGAAATCATTACTTCGGTACAAAAGCAAGGGCTCAGCGAGAGTCAGCTGCCTTTTCAGGAACCCTATCGCCTTGATGATTGCGCTTGGGTCTCGAATCGTTTGGCGGAGATACTGCCGCTGTCAGTCTCCCAAAAAAATCACCTGCTGATGCAAGACAATCCGCGATTGCGCCTTGATTTAATTCATGAGCTGCTCGAGGACGGCGTTGATTTAAATTCAACGCTCCATTGATCTCTTTCATTTAACGTGAATCAAGGATCGTGATGGTGGATCTCTTTATTCAGCAAATGGTTCGCCAACTGGTGGGTGGAAGTGGTCCGCCTACTGCCTTCCTAACGCCTGCCGGCGATCCCGGCCTGCTTGGCCCGGACTCCATGCCATGGGAAGTGCATGCTGATTTCATGGCCATGATGATCGGCGGCATTTCATCGCTGGTGTTGCAAGCACTGCACCCTGGTGCGCTCGCGGGAGTCTGGGATCACTCTAGCTTTCGGACAGATTTACAGGGTCGCCTTGGCCGCACTGCTTTTTTTATTGCCGCCACTACCTATGGTCCGACCGCCATGGCCAATCAGATGATTGACAAGGTCAATCGCATCCATGGTCACATTACAGGTAGCGATGAATTTGGAAAACCGTACAGCGCCAGTGATCCGCATTTATTGAATTGGGTCCACCTGACCGAAACCAGCAGTTTTATGCGTGCCTACCTGTGCTACCGTAATCCTAATTTAGCTAAGGCCGATATGGATCGCTACTTTACTGAAATGCGCTTGATCGGGAATCGACTCGGCGCAGTTGGTTTGCCTGATACGGCGCTCGATACAGATCAGGCGATTGCCGCTTATGTACCCGAGCTACACTTCGGCGAGCGGGCGCGCGCAATCGTCACGCTGCTGGATGAATACCCCAGTAGCCTGCATTCGCGGCCATTTGTACGGCTGGTCAGCAAAGCCGGTTTCTTGAATTTGCCCGACTGGGCATTTCCTCTGATTAATCGTAAAGTACCCTCCGCATTCGAACGAAACGCCGTTCAATCCGCCATTAACCTGATCGCAAAACCCGTCCGTAAAGCGCTACAAAATGGGGTGGCTGCCCACTCCTACCGCCGTATTTATGGACTTAATTCCAATAAAGGAAAATCCCATGCTGCCCAACATTAGCCTCACTCGATTAAATGGTGACACCGAACAGTTGACTGATTACGCGGGTAAAGTACTGCTGATCGTGAATGTGGCTAGTCGCTGTGGCTTCACTGGCCAGTATGCTGGCCTGCAAAGCATCTATGCGCAGTTTCAGGATCGTGGATTTGAAGTACTTGCTTTTCCGTGCAATCAGTTTGGCGGACAGGAGCCTGGGACTGCCGCTGAAATCGAGCAATTTTGTAGCACCCGCTATCAGACCAGCTTCCCCTTGTTTGAAAAAACCGATGTCAATGGCGACAATGCCCACCCCTTATTCAAATACGTAAAGCATGCCGCCCCAGGCATTTTGGGTACAGAGGCCATCAAGTGGAACTTCACCAAGTTCTTAGTGGATCAAAAAGGGCAGGTACTTCGCCGCTATGGCTCTGCAGACGATCCCGCCAGCATTGCAAACGACATTCAAAAGGCCCTGCAAAGCCCAGAATAAGATTACTGAAATTGTGGTTTTATGTTGCTCTGCACAATGGAAATTAAAGGCGTATAGTTGAAATAAGGGTTTTCCCTTAAATGCCGTTTAATTTAACTAGAAAGAGCCTCATGAAACCATTTTTTGCCAAGCTCGTTGTGATTTTCAGCGCCCTCTTAGCCGGTAGAAAAGCATTCCTGCGTTACCAGGCAGCACGCATTCGCTAGTTAACCTAATATCCTTAGGGATGAAGCTTCACACAGTGGGTTAATCAATTGGAATACCGCATGCACTCTATTTTTAAACACTTGGGGGCAATCTTAGTAAGTGTTTGCTTACTTAATGCAAGTCCATTGCTCGCGCAGGCTAACTCAAAACAAAAAGAGCTCTATACCCAACAGTGCGTTGCGCAACAACGCAGCATTCACCAACGCTTAAGCGATAAGGTGAGTGATGCTGACTTTATTCCGTATTGCAGTTGTGTTGTAGGTGCCTTAGAGAAAAGGCTGACTCCAGAGCAATTTCGTGACATGGGCAATAGCGCTAAGGGCGCAAAACCCACCTGGCTAAAACAAGCAGAGCAGCAAGCAGGCCGCTCATGCATTCCATCTGAGCCGAAGCTACAAGTCTAGGACTTCGAGCTAGTCTGATTATTGGTTTGATTGGGAGTGGCTGCTTGGCCATCAGGGCCTGGTTCAGTTGCGGGAGTACTGTTCAGTGGTACAAAACTCATCTTGCTTCCATCCCAACGTTGGCCACACCAACACTCACCTGCTTCGTTGATAATGCAAACGCCGGAACCACAACACCGCTTATCTACATTACTCATTTCAGACTCCGCCCATAAAAATACGCCATGGCATTGATTCTACCTAGGATAGAGGAAAAAAGTCAGGTCGCCGTCATCGGCGCTGGTTTAGCTGGCCTCAGCTGCGCGAGCGCTTTAGTCAGCGCCGGAATGCAGGTCAAGGTATTTGAAAAAAGTCGTGGCCTTGCTGGACGCATGAGTACACGCAAGGGCGAGGGCTGGGAATGCGATCATGGTGCGCGCTACTTTACGGCGCGCGATCCCGCCTTTCAGAATCAACTGGCAATCTGGCTTCGCCAAGGGGTGGCTGCGCAATGGCATACCCCGATTGGGGTCTATGAAAATCAAGCATGGCAAAGCAGCAAACCCAGTGATCCCCGCTATGTTGGTACGCCGTGGATGACCTCGCCCGCCCATCATTTGGCACAGTCCCTTGAAATCCATCGCAGCCACACCATTACGCAAATCAATCGAGCGCAACAGCAGTGGCAATTGCATACCGCGGAACACGGCGTACTTGAGTACAAACCCGATTGGGTGATTTTGGCGATACCAGCACCCCAAGCACTAGTGCTTACGAAAGCAATTGATCCTACGATTAGCGAGTTGCACGAAAAAGCAAAAACCGAAGGGTGCTGGACCATGATGCTGCGCTTTAATGAATTGATCACCATGCCGTTTGAAGCCGCCTTCATTAATGACGGTATTCTCAGTTGGGCGGCGCGCAATAATACAAAACCCCAACGCACTGGCGAGGAAGTATGGGTGATTCATGGTCAATCGCAGTGGAGCCAAGATCACATTGACGCCGATCCGCAGACCATTGCCCCACAAATGATTGCGGCGTTTATTGCAATTGGTGGCGTAGCCCCAGCAGAATATTCGATCCACCGTTGGCGCTATGCCAGTAGCGATCCATCGCATCAGGTAGGTTTTCATTGCAATTCAGAGCAAGGCATTGCCTATTGCGGAGACTGGTTGCATGGCGGTCGAGTCGAAGGCGCATGGCTAAGCGGCCATGCATTGGCAAAAACCATCATCAGCGCGCGTTAAGTTGCTACTTCAGTGAAGGCTTTTTATACCGACCACTTTGTTCTGCCATTACCGGAAGGCCATCGCTTTCCCATGCAGAAGTACCGCTTACTGCGGGAAGCCATTGCGACGCACCCCCAGATTAATTTGGTCGAAGCGCCCGTTGCAAGCGATACCCAATTACTCTACGCGCACACACCAAGCTACATTCAAAAAGTAGTCGCCGGTGAGCTCAGCTCTCAAGAGCAGAATGCCATTGGATTTCCTTGGAGTGAGCGCATGGTCGAGCGCTCGAAGCGATCGGTTGGAGCCACCATTGCAGCATGCCAATCGGCTCTCATCGATGGGGTAGCGGTTAATTTAGCCGGCGGCACTCACCATGCCTACCGAGACCATGGCGGTGGTTTTTGTGTGTTTAACGATGCCGCTGTTGCTGCACGTATGCTACAAAAAACCCAAGGCAGTGATTTTCGAGTGGCCATCGTTGATTTGGATGTGCACCAAGGTAATGGCACTGCGGCTATTCTAAAAAACGATGAGCGTATTTTTACCTTGTCCCTGCATGGCGAAAATAATTTTCCGTTTCAGAAAGAGGAAAGTAATTTGGATGTGGC
>DAIPIK010000054.1:0-7408 GCA_036770845.1 Polynucleobacter sp.
ATTTCCAGCCTGTTTTTTACTTGCCTGCCCCTGACCTCGACCTTGCCGCTGGCCTTGCCCTTGTCCCTGGCCGCTACGCAACTGAATAGGCTGCGGTTTGGCATGCGGATCTGGCTCAAACCCGGGTATCACTTCCTGCGGTACGTTTTGCTTAATAAGACGCTCAATGTCACGCAGCATTTGATGCTCATCAACGCACACTAGGGAAACTGCAACGCCATTGGAGCCAGCACGGCCCGTGCGTCCGATGCGGTGGACGTAATCTTCTGGCACATTAGGCAAGTCATAGTTAACCACGTGAGGCAGCTGGTCAATATCAATGCCGCGGGCAGCAATGTCAGTGGCGATCAATGCCGTTAACTTGCCGGCCTTAAAGTCGGCCAAGGCCTTGGTTCGGGCAGATTGGCTTTTATTGCCATGGATGGCCATGCAAGTAATGCCATCTTTTTCTAATTGCGTTACCAGCTTGTTGGCGCCATGCTTGGTCCGTGTGAAGACCAACACCTGTTCCCATTGGTTCGACTTAATTAAGTGCGCTAACAAAGGGTGCTTGGCAGTGCGGTCTACCGGATGAATTTTTTGAGCGATGGCATCGTTGGTGCTATTGCTGCGTGCCACCTCAATCAGGGCCGGTGAATTGAGTAGGCCATCGGCCAAGGATTTAATCTCGGTAGAGAAGGTGGCGGAGAAGAGTAAGTTTTGGCGTTGCTGCGGTAAGGCTGCCAATATTTTCTTAATGTCGCGCAAAAATCCCATGTCCAGCATGCGATCTGCCTCATCCAAAACAAGAATCTCAACGCCTTTAAGTGAGACTGCATTCTGGCCCATGAAATCCAATAAACGGCCGGGCGTCGCCACCAAGATATCGAGACCACTTTGGATGGCTTTGAGTTGCGGGTTGGGGCCAACGCCGCCAAAAATAACGGCGGATTTGAGTTTGGTGTACTTACCGTAGGTCATGACGGATTCATGGACCTGCGCAGCCAATTCACGGGTCGGCGTCAAAATCAATGCGCGAATAACGCGACGCGCGCCAGCTACTGGCGGCGTTCCAGTAATGAGGCGTTGCAAAATGGGTAAGGTAAAGCCGGCAGTTTTGCCAGTACCCGTTTGCGCTGCTGCCAATAGGTCGCCGCCTTTGAGAACCGCAGGGATCGATTGGCTTTGAATTGGGGTTGGGGTGGTGTAGCCATGCTCTTTGATGGCTAGAAGGATGGGGTCGGATAAACCGAGTTCTGTAAATAACATGTAAACCAATGCAAAAATAAAACAACTAAAAAAACAGGAAGAACAAAAAAGGAAATCAGAAAGAAGGATGTGGAGCTGAAACGACTGGCGTTTTCAGAATGGATCCCTTAAGTGCTTCTAGGCGATCTGGCTCTTCGAGCGCAAGAGATCAATAAGACCTCAGTACGGAGAATAGCACAGCAGGCATGAAAAAAGCCGCTGTATTAGCGGCTTTCTTCGTTAGCGCTACCTCGAATTAATCGAGTTTGGCGCCAGATTTAGCAACAACAGCAGCCCAGCGCTTCACGTTTGCGCTGACTTCTTTGCCGAATTCTTCACCGTAAAGATTAGGAATTTCCGAGCCGTTCGCAGCCCAAATTGCTTTGAGCTTTGGTGTGTTGAGTGCTTTTTGAACTTCAGCAATCATCTTGTCAACGATGGGCTTTGGTGTGCCGCGTGGAGCGAACAGCGAATACCAGGTTGACACGATGTAGTCTGGCATGCCGGCTTCTACAAAGGTAGGTACATTTGGAATAGCTGCATTGCGAGTCTTCGATGCAACCGCAATCGCAACCAATTTACCTGCATTGATTTGCGGCGCTGACGTTGCTAAGCCATCAAACTCGAGATCAACCTGACCCGCTAACAAATCGCTCATTGCAGGACCTGCGCCGCGGTATGGGATGTGGGTAATAAAGGTACCCGTTTGAATCTTATAGAGCTCACCAGCCAAATGGTGAACGGTTCCGCTACCTGCGCTTGCAAAGTTGTATTTGCCGGGATTCTTTTTCATCAGATCGACAAATTCTTTCGCATTACGGGCGCTTACTTTTTGTGGGTTTACAACCAAGACCTGAGGCACGTTCGCAAGCATTGCCACTGGAATAAAGCTCTTCTCAATGTCATAGTCCAAATTCTTATACATCGAAGGAGCGATGGTGTGGTGCGTTGCGCCCACAAACCAGTTGTAACCGTCTGGGGCTGCCTTTGCAGCTGCAGAAGCACCCACTGTACCGCCAGCTCCGCCGCGATTGTCAATGATCACTTGTCTGCCAAGTTGCTCTGTGAGCTGTGCAGCTAAAGGACGTGCAAACGCATCAGTACCGCCACCGGCTGGGAATGGGTTCAGGAATGTAATGGGCTTGTTTGGCCATTCTTGGGCGATTGCTGCGGTGCCTGTTACCAAGGACATGCAAAGAGCGGTCTTTAGTAACTTCTCAATCAATGCGTTTTTGATCATTATTCTTCTTCCTTCTTTATAAAAAAATTAACTCAAACGTAATTCGGCGCTTCTCAATGCATTAAAGCAGTTCATCGAACGAAAGCAGTCTAGCGGAGAATCAACAATTAAAAAGTGACAAAGGTCAATTTACCCCTGTACTTCATTCCAGATGCAGTCTCACCCCAGCGGTCTTCCGCTTTATTGTATTTGTAACAGACTTCTATTTTTTCATTGAATTCCCTCTGAACCATATAGCGGTTTACCCCTAGCGAGGAAGGGATGGATTGACGTGCCGCAACTCAGAGGGGGCGCAAAAAAAGCGCGATATGGCTAAGATGGCGATATGATTTTTATACCGGATTGGTAGTCAAAATCTATTTACCCTCCCACATAGGGGGTATTCCGCTTAAAAAGGCATTTACACCGGTTTTAAAATCAGCACTGCCATAGCACTCCCGCACCAAGTCGTCGCAATTGGGCAGCTGGCTCCGAAGGATGCGGTGAATAGTTGCTTTAGATACCTTCTGCGTCACAGGTGCAAGCGAGCTGAGCCTGCTTGCTAAAGTACTTGCGGCGCCATCGATGTCTTCGGCAGAGTAGGTTTTTAGAATGAAGCCGTTCGCAAGCAATTCACTCGCCGGCACTAGCTCCCCTAGTAAAAGCATGCGTTTGACAATACCAACGCCGAGGTGATGCATCAGCCAAGCAATGTTGCCAGCCGATAGGCAATTTCCCAGTGTGCGGGCGATTGGGACGCCAAAACGGGCATCGTGCGTGGCAATCCGAAAATCACAGCAACTGGCAATTGCAAGACCGCCACCCACGGCTAAGCCCTCCACCACAGCGATGGTCGGAATCGACAAGTCCATTAAAGGCGTAAAGTAGCTATCAATCGACGCCTCATAGGCTATGCCATCATCGCCGTTAGTAAAGCTTCTGAACTGCGCAATATCGCTGCCAGACACAAAAGACTGTCCGCCCGCGCCGCGCAAAACCACTACCCGAATGCTTGGCGTCTGGGCAATTTCCAAGCAAATACTGCGCAAACGCTCATACATATTGATGGTCATGGCATTGCGCGCGGCCACATGATCAAACGTAATATGCGCAATGCCTTGATCGACCGAGAAGAGGACTTGTGCCACTTTGGGGATGGAGGAGGGTGGCGTAGTTGAGCTCATAAATGATTTATATTAGACGATTGGTTCATTCTAAATATAAAAGAACCGGTATACGTAAGCGAGACCATGACAAATTCCACGCAGCATGTAAATAAACCGCTCCAAGCGGCTAATCGACCATTGCCCCTCGCCGGCGTTCGCGTCTTGGATGTGAGTCAAGTGATGGCAGGCCCATATTGCTGCATGCTGTTGGCTGACCTTGGCGCAGACGTCATTAAGATTGAGCCGCCTGGTACCGGAGATCAAACCCGAGGCGCCATGGGTTTCAAAATGAAAGGCTCCGATAGCATGGGCTTTTTGAATATGAACCGCAATAAGCGCAGCGTTGCCCTCAATCTAAAAAGCAAAGCCGGCAAGCAGGTCTTTTTTGAGCTGGTGAAGACCGCTGATATCTTGGTTGAGAACTACCGCCCCGGGGTCATGAAAAAGCTGGGGATTGACTATGCTGTTTTAAAAGAAATTAACCCTGGCTTGGTTTACGCCAGTATTTCTGGATTTGGTCAAACGGGTCCGTGGGCAGAACGCCCTGGCTTTGATTTGATGGCCCAGGCAATGTCGGGCGTAATGAGCGTCACCGGCTATCCCGATGGCCCGCCTGTAAAAGCAGGTGTTCCCGTTGCGGATATTGGCTGCGCACTCTTTGCGGTCTATGCCATTTTGGCAGCGCACATTGGTAAGAAAAATACCGGGGAAGGGCAGTTTATTGACGCCTCCCTATTTGATGCTGCTTTGGCATTTTCCATCTGGGATACCTCACAGTATTGGGGAACCGGGGTTGAGCCCTATAAGCTCGGTACCGCCAATCACATGAGCGCCCCTTACCAAGCCATGAAAGCCGCTGACGGCTATTTTGTGATGGGCGCCACCAATCAAAAGTTATGGGCCTTGTTGTGCGAGAAAATAAATCGACCTGAACTCATGAATGACGCTCGCTTCATGACGAACCCATTGCGGCTTGCCAACCGTGAGGTACTAGTCACCGAGCTTGAAAAGACCTTTGTGACGAAAACTGGAGCAGAGTGGGTCGATCTATTGCTGGCTGAAGGTATTCCTGCCGGTCCAATTAATACCTACCCTGAGGCATTTGAGAGCGAGCATGGTAAACATCGCCAAATGCGCATGGAAATCGATCACCCGATTGAAGGCAAGGTTCCGAATATTGGGTTTGCCGTGAAGTTATCCGGCACGCCCCAACAGGTTCGCATGCACCCGCCTTTATTGGGCGAACACACGAATTCAGTCTTAGCAGAAATTGGTATTACGGGCGAAGCACTGAAAGCCTTTGAGGCCGATGGCGCCTTTTTACCCTAAGCAAATCCCATTACAGGAGTAAGCCTTGAATACCTTAATTGACCGCATTGACCACATTGTTCTCACCGTTACGGACATTGAGGTCACTACGCAGTTTTATGAAAAAGCCTTTGGCTTTGAGCGTGAGTTTTTTAGGGGGCCGGAAGGACAACCACGCCATGCTTTGCTGTTTGGTCAATTGAAAATCAATTTGCAAGACCGCAATACAGAAACGCCAACTAAAGCACGCATTCCGACGATTGGCTCGGGTGATTTTTGTTTGATTGCATCCGTGCCATTGGATGACTTTATTAAGCACCTCGAGGCACAAAAGATCCCCATTGATGTTGGCCCGGTTTCGCGCAGAGGTGCTTTGGGTCCAATACGTTCGGTTTATTTACGCGATCCCGACGGTAATTTAGTTGAAGTAGCCGAGTACGTGTAGCGATGGCGCCTCACTCACAATCACCCAAAGGTAATGGAATTGGTTTTGTTGTGGTGCAGGCAGTTTTGCTAGGAATTCTTTTTTTTGGACCCAGCCATCTAAATACCGATACAAGCATCTACTCACCTAAGGGCCTGCTGCTGTGGTTCGGTTACGGCATTTTTATTCTCGGTACCATCATTGCGCTGATAGCGGCGATCAATCTAGGAAAAAATCTAACGCCATTACCAAGACCAAAAGAAAATGCGGAGCTCGTGCAAACTGGCTTATATCGTTTAGTACGCCACCCGATTTATTTTGGAGTCATTGTCTTGTCAATTGGCTGGGGAGTGATTCAGCAATCCGCTTTAGTTTGGCTATACGTAATTGCGATTGCCATCTTCTTTGACATCAAATCACGCAAAGAAGAGCGATGGTTGGTAGAGCGGTTTTCTGCATATGCCAACTACCAAGGGCGAGTGCGTAAGCTCATCCCTTGGCTTTATTAGAGCATTTAAATAACGCTTTAAAAGGCTGCTACAGCCCCATCGCTTCTCGGATCCCAGCCGCCGCGCAATACGCCCGATGGTTCACGAATAATGCAACCGGCGTGACCCACAGTCTCATCAAAATCAGCGAGCATTTCAATATCATGACCCATGGCAGCCAGTTGAGAAACCACTTTGCTATCAAAGCGGGATTCTAGTTTTAGGCTGTCACTGGTTTGACCCCAGGTTCTGCCGAGTAACCAGCGCGGCCTGCTGATGGCATCCTGTGGATTGAGTCCATAGGTCGCAGTTCGCGTAAACACGGCGCATTGGGTTTGCGGTTGACCATCGCCACCCATGGTGCCGTAGACCATCGAGCGGCCATCCTTAAATAATGCCAATGCAGGATTGAGCGTATGAAACGGTTTGCGATGCGGCTCAAGCGTGTTGAGGTTGTGTGGATCCAGCGAAAAACTACAGCCCCTGTTTTGCCAATTCACGCCGGACTTGGGCAACACAATGCCAGCGCCAAACTCGTGATAAATACTTTGAATGAAGGAGACACAGCGGCCTTCGCCATCCACAACGCCCATCCAAATGGTATCGGCTGGCCCACGCCCAGCGCCCCAAGGCAGGGCTTTCTGAGCATCCACCTTGCTAGCCAAGCCCTTTAAAAAGTCAGGGGTCAAAAAGTGCTGCGCATGGTGCGCCATGTATGCAGGATCGGTAACGTGCTGATCGCGTACTTTAAAGGCCTGCTTGGTTGCCTCAACGCAATGGTGCACGTATTCCGCGCTATCGACATCAAAGCGTTTTAAATTGAGTTGATCCAAAATGCCCAAAATCATCAGGGAAACCACGCCCTGAGTGGGCGGCGTCATGTTGTAGACATTACCCAAGCTGTGTTTGAGCTCAAGCGGATCAATTAGTTTTGCCTGGTGGCGTTGCAGGTCGGCTAGGCGCAATGGACTGCCAATGGCCGTTAACTCTTTCGCGAGCAGATCAGCCAGTTCACCACGGTAATAGTCGTCCGTGCCTTTTTTTGCAATCTGCCGGAGGGTGGCTGCAAGCCTACCTTGCTTAAAAATGCTACCCACTTCTGGACTTTTGCCATTGACTAAAAAAGTCTCCGCAAAGCCAGGGATGTTGGCTAACTCGACCCGTTTTTTTTCCGTTAAGCTGGATTGACTTAATGTGACTGGAACGCCCGCTTCAGCATAATGAATCGCATCCTCGAGTAGGCGCGATAGGGGTAATTTGCCACCCAGTCCTTTTTTGGAGAGGGCATGCGCTGCGCCCCAACCTGAGATGGTGCCAGCAACGGTATTGGCCGCAATAGGGCCACGAAAGGGAATCGATTTGGTAATGCCTTTATCTGCATACCATTGCTTGGTGGCTAATCCAGCGGAGGCGCCGCAGGCATCAATGCCGCCCATCGCTTTGCCTGGAGCATGCACCACCCAAAACGAGTCGCCGCCAATGGAATTCATGTGGGGATAAACCACGGCAATGGTTGCAGCTGCTGAAATCATGGCTTCTAGCGCATTACCGCCTTCACGCAATACTGCGAGAGCGG
>DAIPIK010000055.1:0-7399 GCA_036770845.1 Polynucleobacter sp.
CGCGCAATCAGCTGCGTGACTTGCGAGCCAAAATCCAGAATCAGAATCTTATCGTGCATCAAGCAATCCACATTCAATCGATGTGGTAGTTGGGGGCTTCCTTGGTGATCTTCACATCATGGACATGCGACTCGCGCACACCTGCTGAGGTGATTTCCACAAAATTCGCCTTCTCATGCAATTCAGGGATCGATTTGCAACCGCAGTAACCCATCGATGAACGAATGCCGCCCATCAACTGATGCAAAATGGTTAGCACGCTTCCCTTATAAGGCACTTGCCCCTCAATACCTTCCGGCACCAGCTTTTCGGCATTGGCTGCGCTAATGTCTTCCTGAAAGTAGCGGTCTGCAGCGCCGTCGGTCATCGCGCCGAGTGAACCCATGCCGCGGTAACTCTTATACGAGCGTCCTTGATATAAAAACACGTCGCCAGGGGCCTCTTCGGTACCTGCAAACATGCCGCCCATCATCACCGAGTGGGCGCCTGCAGCTAAGGCCTTTGCCACATCCCCGGAATAACGCACGCCGCCATCCGCAATAAGGGGAACGCCAGTGCCTTTTAATGCATTGGCCACATTCACAATGGCAGTAATTTGAGGTACACCAACGCCAGCAACAATTCGGGTGGTGCATATTGAGCCAGGGCCAATACCCACCTTAACGCCATCAGCGCCATACTCTACTAAGGCCAGTGCGGCGTCACCCGTAGCAATGTTGCCGCCAATCACTTGTACTTGGGGGTAATTTTTCTTCGTCCAACGCACGCGATCGAGCACGCCTTGACTATGTCCGTGGGCAGTATCGACCACGATCACATCGACTCCGGCTTTGACTAATAACTCAATACGCTCATCGTTATCAGCGCCAACACCCACTGCAGCACCAACACGCAACTTACCCTCACTGTCTTTGCATGCATTGGGGTGCTCGGTTGCTTTCAGAATATCTTTTACAGTAATGAGGCCGCGTAATTCAAAAGCGTCATTGACGACCAAGACACGTTCAAGGCGATGCTTACTCATTAAGCGCTTTGCTTCTTCGAGGGTACAACCCTCTTTTACTGTAACTAAACGCTCCCGCGGTGTCATCTTGACTTTCACCGGGGCATCCAAATCTTCTTCGAAACGCAAATCACGATTGGTAATAATGCCAATCACGGTTTTGCCTTGCAGTACTGGAAAACCAGAAAAGCCATGCTCTCTGGATAAATTCATTACCTGCCTGACCGTCACTTCGGGGCCGATCGTAATCGGATCACGCAATACGCCGGATTCATAGCGCTTTACTTTGGCAACCTCACGGGCTTGCTCGGCTGGCTTTAAGTTCTTATGAATGATTCCAATGCCGCCTTCGCTGGCCATGGCAATCGCCAAACGCCCTTCGGTAACGGTATCCATTGCGGCCGAAACCAAAGGGGTATTAATGGAGATATCCCGAGACAATTTGGATACCAAGCTGGCATCACGCGGAAGAACAGACGAATACGCCGGCACGAGAAGCACATCATCAAAAGTGAGTGCTTTTTGGATGAGTCGCATACAAAACCCCTAGTCGCAAAAACCGATTATAGCCTTCTGGCCTTGCGTTTAGCCGCAACTGCCTTTAAATGGGCGTCCCGATTTTGGTTCGCTCGCTTGCGCCGGACCGTCTTTGGGTCAATTTGCAGGGGGGCATAGAGCTCTAGGCGGTCGCCATCGTAAATTGGACTGTCCCATTCCTTGCGCTTGCCAAAGACGCCGTAGGCCCCTTTACGGCTAAATCCTAGATCCTCTGGCCCGCTCGCCAATCCGGCCTGCACCAGTGCTTCGCCAACGGTTGCGACTAGGCCTGCCGGTACCTTTAGGGTAAAGGTCCTGAGCACAGGCTGATCCCCGCGAGCATCGCAGATCAGTAATTCCACTAGGAGGTCTCCTCGGCCCGCTTTACAAAGCAGTCTACAAAGGTGCCGGCAATATAACTAAATACCGGGCCAATGACCTTATCTAAAATCGTACTTTTGAACTCCCAATGCAGCTTGAAGTCGATTTTGCAGGCATCGTCCCGCAAGGGAATGAACAGCCATTGGCCAGAAAAATGCTTAAAGGGGCCATCAACAAAGGTCATATCAATTTGAGTCGGCCGGGTGTTGGTATTGCGCGTATGAAAAAACTGCTCAATGCCCTTGAACTTGATCTTAATCTTGGCGTCTAAGGTAGTTTCGGTTTGCTCATAAATCTCCACCCCGCCGCACCACGGCAAAAACTCGGGGTAGCGGGCCACGTCGGTGACGAGCGAGTACATGCGATCAGCCGATTGGCCAATTAAAACGGTCTTGTGGACGTCTGCCATAATCAGGTTAGTGGAGCAAATTAATCAATGAGTATCGTCGATAACAAAAAAGCCTTCTTTGATTATTTTATCGAGGAACGGTTTGAGGCGGGCATCGTGCTGCAGGGCTGGGAAGTGAAAGCCATTCGCGCGGGCCGAGCCCAAATTAAAGAAGCGTATGTCGTCATCCGCAGTGCTGAGCTATACCTCATCGGCGCCCACATTACCCCCTTGATTTCTGCCTCGACCCATGTGGTCACAGACCCTACTCGCACCCGTAAACTTCTGCTCAATGCCGTGGAGATCCGCAAATTGATTGGCAAAGTAGAGCAAAAGGGCTTCACATTAGTCCCATTAAACCTGCATTTCTCCAAAGGCAACGTCAAATGCGAGATTGGCTTGGCACGCGGCAAGAAGCAGCACGACAAGCGTGCCACCACCAAAGAGCGGGAGTGGGAGATTCAAAAAGCCCGAATCGCGCGGGGCGATCTCCAGTAAGCACTAAATTAGTGCATACGGTACCGCCCCTGGATTGAGCCTAGCTTAAATCCGACTTGGCGAGCATTTCCCAGGTTCCGACAACGCTATCCGGATTGAGGGAAATCGAGGTAATGCCCTTCTTCACTAACCAACGGGCAAAGTCGGGGTGATCGGACGGGCCTTGACCGCAGATGCCGACGTACTTGTTTTGCTTTAAGCAGGCATCAATCGAACGCTCAATCATGAACAGTACCGCCGGGTCACGCTCATCAAAATCAATCGCAAGCAGCTCCATGCCAGAGTCCCGATCCAGTCCCAAGGTAAGTTGAGTCATGTCGTTGGAGCCAATCGAGAAGCCATCAAAGTACTCTAAAAATTGATCGGCCAGAATGGCGTTTGACGGAATCTCGCACATCATGATGAGGCGCAAGCCATTCTCGCCGCGTTTGAGGCCAAGCTTGGCCATCATGTCAATCACGCGCTCTGCCTGCTTAATTGTGCGCACAAAGGGCACCATGATTTCGACGTTGGTTAAGCCCATGTCTTCACGTACCCGCTTCATCGCCGCACACTCCAGCGCAAATGCTTCACCAAAATCGGCTGAGACATAACGCGAGGCCCCGCGAAAGCCCAGCATCGGGTTCTCTTCATCGGGCTCGTAGCGTGAACCGCCAATTAGTTTTTTGTACTCGTTTGACTTAAAGTCAGACAAACGCACAATCACTGGCTTTGGATAAAACGCCGCGCCAATGGTTGCAACACCTTCAACTAATTTATCTTCATAAAACGCACGGGGACTTGCGTAACCCCGAGCGACGCTCTCGACCGCGCGCTTTAGGTCCGGATCAATATTGGGGTACTCCAATACCGCACGTGGGTGCAATCCAATGTAGTTGTTAATGATGAACTCAAGGCGCGCTAAGCCTACGCCTTTGTTCGGTAACTGGCAAAAATCAAATGCCAACTGGGGATTGCCGATGTTCATCGTAATCTTGACGGGGATTTCGGGCAAGTCACCGCGCGACACTTCAGTAACTTCGGTCTCAATGAGGCCATCGTAAATATTGCCTTCGTCGCCCTCAGAGCATGAGACAGTGACCATCATGCCGTCTTGTAATTTGTCGGTCGCATCACCACAACCCACTACAGCAGGAACGCCGAGTTCACGCGCAATGATTGCGGCGTGGCAAGTACGGCCGCCGCGATTCGTGACAATGGCTGCAGCCCGCTTCATTACCGGCTCCCAATTGGGATCAGTCATGTCTGCTACCAATACATCGCCTGGCTGCACGCGATCCATCTCGCTGGGGTCACGAATGATGCGCACAGGACCAGCGCCAATCTTCTGACCAATCGCACGGCCCTTCACCAAAACGGTAGAGTTGCCTTTAAGTTTGTAGCGCATCTCGACCTGCCCTGCTGCCTGACTTTTTACAGTTTCAGGGCGGGCCTGCAGAATATAGATGCGGCCATCCTTGCCATCTTTACCCCACTCGATGTCCATTGGACGACCATAGTGTTTCTCAATAATGACGGCAAACTTGGCTAATTCGGTAATGTCTGCATCTTCCAAGGAAAAGCGATTGCGCATTTCTGGAGCAACATCCACCGTGACCACGCGCTCTGCAGAACCTGCGGGCGCAAATTGCATCTGGATTAGTTTAGAGCCCAATGAGCGGCGAATAATGGCTTTTTTGCCTTGAGCCAAGGTGGTTTTAAAGACATAAAACTCGTCTGGATTGACGGCGCCTTGTACCACTGTCTCACCCAGCCCATAACTCGACGTGATGAAAACAACATCCTCAAAACCCGATTCGGTATCCAGAGTAAACATGACGCCCGCAGCGCCCAAATCGGAGCGCACCATGCGCTGAATACCCGCTGAAAGTGCAACCTCAGCATGGGCAAAGCCTTTATGCACCCGATAGGAAATCGCCCGATCGTTGTAGAGGGAGGCAAAGACTTCGCGAATGGTCTTGAGGACATCGTCAATGCCTTCCACATTCAGGAAAGTCTCTTGTTGACCGGCAAACGAGGCATCGGGCAAATCTTCTGCAGTTGCAGAGGAGCGCACCGCAAATGAACCTTTGCCCGAATCATCCAACTTGGCAAATGCAGTACGAATTTCTTGTTCTAAGCGGGGTTGCAGCGGAGCCGTTTCAATCCAGCCACGAATCTCTGCTCCCGCTTCTGCCAGGGCGCGCACATCGTCAATGTTTAAATTAACTAAACGCTGCTGGATGCGCTCAGTGAGGGTGTTGTGCGCTAAAAAGTCCCGAAATGCCAGCGAGGTTGTAGCAAAACCGGTGGGCACACGGACCCCAGCGGAGGCAAGCTGGGAAATCATTTCGCCGAGGGAGGCGTTTTTGCCACCAACCGATTCAACGTCGGTCATGCGGAGTTCTTCAAACGGTAAAACGTAAGCGTCTTGGTGTTTTGGGTTGGACATAAATACTCTCTAAAGATAAGGAAACCGGTGCTGCAGCCGACTAAATACGGCATACTTATATAAGACTATTGTAGTGCTAGCCCCTCAACTTCCCCTCAAAAAACCATGTCCAACATCAACCGTATTGTGTTTATTGTGTCTGACGGCACCGGAATTACTGCCGAGAACTTTAGCCAGTCGATTTTGGCGCAATTTGAGCTTACTTTTAAGCTAATCCGCATTCCATTTACTGATAGCGTAGAGAAAGCACATAACGCGGTACAAGCAATTAATGAGGCATTTCAGCGCGATCACGTTCAGCCGATTGTCTTCACCACCCTAGTCAATACCGAGCTCAATGGCATTGTCTCTAAAGCCCAAGGCTTGGTTCTGGATATGTTCCAGACTTTCGTTGCTCCATTGGAGATAGCGCTGGGTCTCAAGTCGACCCATGCGATGAATCGCCTGCACCACAATGCCGATACAGCAGCCTATAAAAATCGCATTGAAGCCATCAACTACTCCTTGGCACACGATGATGGCCAGTCTAATCAGAACTTGGCCGATGCCGATGTCATTTTAGTTGGGGTATCGCGCGTGGGTAAAACACCGACCAGCCTCTATCTCGCCATGCAGTACGGACTGAAGGCGGCGAACTACCCCTTGATTCCCGAAGATTTCGAGCGCGGTCAATTGCCAAAGGATTTAATTGCCCACCGATCCAAGATTTTTGGTCTCATGATTGATCCCGAGCGGCTCTCTGAGATTCGCAATGAACGTCGGCCTGGAAGTAACTACGCTAAATTAGAAAATTGCCGTTATGAAATCAACGAAGCAACCACCATGATGCGCCGCCTGTCGATACCATGGGTTTTAACCACCAGCAAATCCATCGAAGAAATTGCCACCACGGTGCTGCAAACCATACGCTCCGATAAAACCATCTTGGGTTAGTTTCGGCTGTTCTTTTCAGCTGTTCTTGATTGTTTAGCTACGTCTACGAACGCGGACTGTTTCAAATAAACATACTGCTGCTGCTGTAGCCACGTTCAGCGATTCCACTTCGGAATGCATTGGGATCGATACGGCATTTCCATGCATTAAAAACCCATGGCTTATGCCCTGCCCTTCACTACCAAAAACCCAAGCAACCGGCTGACGTAACTGCTGATCCAGTGCGTATAAAGAAGTCTCGCCATGCGCACTCGCCAAAAAGAATGGCAGAGCAATACGCTCCATCGCCTGCTCCGTCGACCAGCCCTCATGCAAGCGTAAGGTGCGATGTGCGCCCATACCTGCCCGCAATACTTTGCTTGACCAGAGGTGGGCGCAGCCACTCATCGCAACTACGTCGACAAAACCAGCGGCAGCGGCGGTTCTCAGCATGGCCCCCACATTACCTGCATCCTGAATGCGATCCAGCACCAGCACATCCCCAGTGATCGCATCTTGACTTGAGGAATTAATCTGCGTGAGGGACTCTGGTAAGGAAAGTAGACCTGCAATCTGAGGGGCATTGGCAAGTTCGCTGAGCTCGCCCCATAAACCCGCATCCAGGTAGATGACGCGTGTATCGGGACAGGCAGCGCAATGCTGGCGAACCAGGGCATCAATTTCTGGATTAGCAATTCCAACATCCGATGTGATCAACACGCCAAGAGCAGGATCGGATACCCAAGCCTGCACAATGTGAATGCCTTCCAATAAAACCCGCCCTGAACTGAGGCGTGCCTTTTGTCCTTTGGAGCCCGTTGCCTGAAGCGCCCTTAATTCTTTAAACAAGGGATTATCGCGGGAGGAAATAAAGTCGCTCATACAGCAGCCGGATCCAGTACTGCACGCACCGGAGAAAAGCTACGGCGGTGCTCAGGGCATGCGCCCCATTGACGCAGTGCGGCTAGGTGAACGGGTGTGGGGTAGCCCATGTGCTGCAAAAACCCATATTCTGGATAGCGCGCATGCAAACCTGCCATCTGTCGATCTCGCGTGACTTTAGCCAGGATCGATGCTGCAGAGATCGCCGGCTCTTTACTGTCACCTTTGACAATCGCCTCTGCTGGTATGGGTAAGCTCGGGCAGCGATTGCCATCGATTAAGGCCTTATCGGGCCAGCGCCCGAGACGCGTACACAAATCATCCACCGCCCTTTGCATTGCCAGCATGGTGGCCTGCAAAATATTGA
>DAIPIK010000056.1:0-7391 GCA_036770845.1 Polynucleobacter sp.
GAGCAGCCAGGCGCTTCCATGCGGGCGCCCGTGCGACCCAGAATGCCGTAATAACCTTCCTCGGTCAGAACCATGGCATCCATTTTGGTTGGGGGCGCAATCCAGAGGCGGGTTGGGATGTCCGTTTTACCCTCAAGTACTTTGCCGGCAGCACGGAAGTGGCCAATATTGGTCATGCAAGAGCCGATAAAGACTTCATCGATCTTGGTTCCCGATACTTCAGATAGGAATTTCACATCGTCTGGATCATTTGGGCAGGCCAAAATCGGTTCTTTGATTTCGTTAATGTCGATTTCAATGATCTCAGCATAGTCTGCATTGGCATCCGCTTTGAGTAACTGGGGATTGGCAATCCAAGCTTCCATGGCTTTAATGCGACGGCCTAGGGTGCGCGCATCCTCGTAACCATTGGCAATCATCCACTTCATTAAAGTGATGTTGGAGCGCATGTACTCAATAATCGGCTCTTTATTTAAGTGCACCGTGCAGCCGCCAGCAGAACGTTCGGCCGAAGCGTCGGATAATTCAAATGCTTGCTCTACTTTGAGATCAGGTAGGCCTTCGATCTCCAAAATACGGCCCGAGAAAATATTCTTCTTGCCTTGCTTTTCAACCGTGAGCAAACCACGCTTAATCGCATAGAGTGGAATGGCGTTGACTAAGTCACGCAACGTGATACCAGGCTGCATGTTTCCTTTGAAGCGAATCAATACCGACTCTGGCATATCGAGTGGCATTACGCCAGTCGCCGCAGCAAACGCAACTAAGCCAGATCCAGCTGGGAATGAAATGCCAATGGGGAAGCGGGTATGGCTATCGCCACCCGTGCCGCAGGTATCCGGCAACAACAGGCGATTAAGCCAGCTGTGAATCACGCCATCGCCGGGACGCAAAGAAACGCCGCCACGATTGGTCATGAAGGAAGGCAACTCGTGGTGGGTGCGGATATCCACTGGCTTGGGGTAGGCCGATGTATGGCAGAAGGACTGCATCATGAGATCGGTTGAAAAGCCAAGGCAAGCCAAATCCTTGAGTTCATCGCGCGTCATTGGACCGGTCGTATCTTGCGAGCCTACGGTAGTCATGTGCGGTTCGCAGTACGTGCCAGGGCGCACGCCTTGGCCTTCAGGCAAGCCACACGCGCGACCCACCATTTTTTGTGCCAAGCTAAAGCCTTTTTTATTGTCTGGCGGACTAATCGGCAAGCGGAATTCAGTCGATGCGGGCAGGCCTAAGGCGGCACGCGCCTTAGCAGTGAGGCCTCGACCAACGATTAGCGGAATGCGGCCACCGGCACGCACTTCATCCAAAATGACGGGGGATTTGAGTGAGAACTCCGAGATGACTTGGCCATTTTTAAGGGCTTTGCCTTCGTAGGGGCGCAATTCAATCACATCGCCCATATTCATTTGGTTCACGTCGAGCTCGATTGGCAATGCGCCGGCATCTTCCATGGTGTTAAAGAAGATGGGAGCAATCTTGGTGCCAAGGCAAACACCGCCAAAGCGCTTGTTGGGCACAAAGGGAATGTCTTGGCCGGTCCACCAGAGCACCGAGTTGGTTGCAGATTTACGGGAAGATCCTGTACCGACGACATCGCCGACATAGGCAATTTGATGGCCTTTTTTCTGTAAAGCCTCAATCTGCTTCATAGGACCACGTACGCCAGTTTCATCGGGCTCAATACCAGCGCGGGGATTTTTTAGCATGACGGTGGCATGCAGCGGAATATCCGGGCGGCTCCACGCATCCGGAGCGGGGGATAAGTCATCGGTATTGGTCTCGCCAGTGACTTTAAACACGGTCAAGGTCATGCTCTCTGGAACGGCAGGGCGGCTTGTAAACCATTCTGCATTAGCCCAGCTTTGCATTACCGACTTTGCATGGCCATTGCCTTTCTCGGCCATCTCTTGAACGTCATTAAAGTAATCAAACATCAAGAGGGTTTTCTTGAGCACCTCGGCAGCAGCCGCAGCGCACTCTGCATCGGCTAATAATTCAACTAGAGGGGCAATGTTGTAGCCGCCCAGCATGGTGCCGAGCAACTCGGTGGCTTTAATACGTGAAATCAGGGGCGACTTGTCAGCGCCTTTCGCTACCGCAGCCAAAAACTCGGCCTTGACTTTAGCGGCTTCATCAACACCAGCAGGAACGCGGTAGGTAATCAGGTCCACCAACTCAGCCTCTTTTCCTTTTGGGGGATTTTTCAACAAACCAATCAGCTCAGCAGTTTGGTCTTTCGTTAAAGGCAGGGCGGGGATACCAAGTGCTGCACGTTCTGCAACTTGGGCGTTGTAAGCTTCTAACATCGCGTTTCCTATGAATAAGGGGTTATCAATTGAATGGCGAGGCGAGGTAAGCCAAAGGCTTGACCTCGATCAAGTCTATTGTAATGTTTTGATCGGATGCTGGACATCAAAATTTGTAAAAAATGCTATGAAAAGGGTCAAAAAAGAGCCTATTCATGACTTAACCTAGCTAAATGGTGTGTTCATCCTTCAGGGCCCAAACCAAGGAAATGACCCATCCGATCAATGTCCAGCCTAAAAACAGGTTGAGGGCAAAAATAGCCCCCGTATTGACTCGCTTCTTATGAAACGCGATGGCAAAGGGCAAAAAATAAAATAGGGAGAGGATGGTAATTAAAGCAGCAAATAAAAAGCGCATTTTGACTTCCTCTAGGCCCCATTGGGGCAAATGGGGGTTTATGAATAAAAGGTGATTTTACTGCCTGCGTAAATTTGGAATTCTCGTAAAGGTATCGTTATAATTAGAATTTCCAACAGAGCCAAAGCGCGATGACCAAATACGTTTTTGTCACTGGTGGCGTAGTTTCTTCCTTAGGGAAAGGAATTGCAGCTGCCTCGCTTGCCGCGATTCTCGAATCCCGCGGTCTGAAAGTCACCCTCCTTAAATTAGATCCCTACATTAACGTTGATCCGGGCACCATGAGCCCCTTTCAGCATGGCGAAGTCTTTGTGACCGAGGACGGCGCCGAGACTGATTTGGATTTGGGCCACTATGAGCGCTTTGTTTCGGCGAAGATGCGCAAAAGCAATAACTTTACGACCGGCCAGATTTACGAATCGGTGATTCGTAAGGAGCGGCGTGGCGAGTACCTCGGTAAGACAGTCCAGGTCATTCCGCACATTACCAATGAAATCCAAGCCTTTGTCGAGCGGGGCGCCAAAGCCAGCCTTGATGGGCAGGCCGATATTGCCATTTGTGAAATTGGCGGGACCGTAGGCGATATTGAATCCCTGCCGTTTTTAGAGGCTGCACGCCAAATGAGCTTGCGCCTGCCACCCCACAGCTGTGCCTTCGTCCACCTGACTTTAGTTCCCTACCTAATCAGTGCCGGCGAACTCAAAACAAAACCAACCCAGCATTCCGTGCAAAAACTACGCGAGATTGGCATCATGCCGACGGTTTTGCTGTGCCGTGCCGATCGTCCGATTCCGGAGGATGAGCGCGCGAAGATTTCCTTATTCTCGAACGTGCGGGAAGAGTCCGTTATCTCGGTATGGGATGTGGATACGATTTACAAGATTCCACAAATGCTGCACGAGCAAGGCATGGATGATCTGATCTGCCGCGAACTGCACATTGAAGCAAAGCCAGCCGATCTCTCCGTGTGGACGCATTTGGTCTACGAGATGGAAAATCCCCAATATGAAGTCACGATTGGCATGGTGGGTAAATACGTCGACTTAACTGAATCCTATAAATCCCTGATTGAAGCCTTACGGCATGCGGGTATTCATAACCACACCCGAGTCAATATTCGCTATATCGATTCAGAGCAGGTTGAAAAAGATGGGGTTGATTGCCTTGCCAATCTCGATGCGGTTCTCGTGCCAGGTGGCTTTGGTAAACGCGGCACCGAAGGCAAGATTGCTGCTATCCGCTATGCACGTGAAAATCATATTCCTTACCTCGGCATTTGCTTGGGCATGCAATTGGCGGTAATTGAATTTGCGCGCCATGTAGCCCACATTACTGGGGCCAACAGCACTGAGTTTGATCCGGAGACAGCGCACCCCGTTGTGGCACTGATTACAGAATGGCTTGACCGTGAAGGGCGTGTCGAAAAACGGGGTGACGATTCCGATTTAGGCGGCACAATGCGCTTGGGCTCCCAGCGCTGCCCAGTCAAAGCGAATACCATGGCGCACGCCATTTATGGCAATGAAGTAAACGAGCGCCATCGCCATCGGTATGAGGTCAATAACATCTATGTACCCCGTTTAGAAGAGTCTGGACTGGTTATCTCAGCGCGCACGCCAACTGAATCATTGCCCGAGATGATGGAGCTACCAAAGACCATGCACCCCTGGTTCTTTGGTGTGCAGTTTCATCCGGAGTTCACCTCGACACCGCGCGATGGCCATCCACTCTTTTTGGCCTACATTAAAGCGGCCCTGGCGCACCACGACGCAAGCCAAGCGGTGGCAGCATGAAACTCTGTGGATTTGATGTCGGCCTCGATCGACGTTTCTTCTTAATTGCCGGCCCTTGTGTGATTGAGTCTGAGCAGTCAGCCATCGATATTGCTGGCACGCTAAAAGAAATTACCGGATCACTTGGCATCCCATTTATTTATAAGTCGTCTTTTGACAAAGCCAACCGCACCTCGGGCAGTTCCTTTCGGGGCCTTGGCATGGAAAAAGGCTTGGCGATTTTGGCTAAAGTTCGTAAAGAAGTTGGCGTGCCCGTCTTGACAGACGTGCATGATATTAGCGAAATTGCCTCCGTCGCTGCAGTAGTGGACGTAATGCAAACACCGGCTTTTTTATGCCGTCAAACGGACTTCATTCGGGCTTGCGCGCAAAGCGGTAAGCCGGTCAATTTCAAGAAGGGCCAGTTTCTATCTCCGCATGAGATGCTCAATGTCATTCAGAAGGCGCGTGATGCGGCAGCTGAAGCAAATGTGCCCGATCAGTTTATGGTTTGCGAGCGCGGCGCCTCATTTGGTTACAACAATTTGGTATCCGATATGCGCAGCCTTGCCATCCTGCGGGAAACCCATGCACCGGTCGTGTTTGATGCAACCCATTCAGTTCAATTGCCCGGTGGTCAGGGCGGCAGTAGCGGTGGGCAGCGTGAATTTGTTCCCGTGTTGGCGCGCGCTGCAATCGCAGTCGGCATTAGTGGCCTCTTCATGGAAACCCACCCCGATCCAGCCAAGGCCCTGTCCGATGGGCCGAACGCGGTGCCATTAAATCGCATGAAGGAATTATTGGAATCGCTGGTTGCAATCGACACGGTTGTGAAAAAAAGCGGTACTTTTTTAGAAGAGCAGTTTTGAGGAGAAGTTTATGAGCGCCATCGTCGATATTATCGGTAGAGAAATTTTAGATTCACGCGGTAATCCAACGGTAGAGTGCGATGTGCTCCTCGAGTCTGGGGTGATGGCCCGGGCTGCGGTTCCATCCGGCGCATCAACGGGTTCGCGCGAAGCAATTGAAATGCGCGATGGCGATGCCGAACGCTACTTAGGTAAAGGTGTTCTCAAGGCCGTTCAAAACATCAATACTGAAATTGCTGAAGCAGTGATGGGTCTGGATGCCAGTGAGCAGGCCTTCTTGGATCGCACCATTAATGAGCTTGATGGGACGCACAATAAAGCTCGCCTGGGTGCCAATGCCACCTTGGCTGTTTCCATGGCCGTGGCGCGTGCTGCTGCAGAAGAAGCAGGCCTTCCTTTGTATCGTTACTTTGGCGGCTCTGGCGCGATGCAGCTTCCCGTTCCGATGATGAACATCGTCAATGGCGGTGCGCATGCAAACAATAGCTTAGATATTCAAGAATTCATGATCATGCCGGTGGGTACGGAAACCTTCCGTGAGGCATTGCGCTGTGGCGCTGAGATCTTCCATGCGCTGAAGAAAATTCTGCACGATAAGAATATGCCGACCTCGGTTGGTGATGAGGGCGGCTTTGCGCCGAACTTTACGAGCAATAAAGAGTGTCTTGAAACCATTTTGCTCGCCATTGAAAAAGCGGGTTACAACGCCGGCGAAGACGTTCTACTCGCACTCGATTGCGCTGCGAGTGAATTTTATAAAGACGGCAAATACCACTTAGCTGGCGAAGGCCTACAGCTGAGCTCAAGCGAGTTCTCCGATTACTTGGGTAATCTGGCCGACCAGTTTCCGATTGTTTCGATCGAAGATGGCATGCACGAGAGCGACTGGGATGGCTGGGCTGACATAACGCAAAAGCTGGGCAAAAAGATTCAGCTGGTTGGTGACGACTTATTTGTTACCAATACACGCATCCTCAAAGAAGGCATCGAAAAGGGCGTTGCAAACTCCATCCTGATCAAGATCAATCAAATCGGCACCCTGACAGAGACCTTTGCCGCAATCGAGATGGCCAAGCGCGCGAACTACACCGCGGTAATCTCACACCGCTCTGGTGAAACCGAAGACAGTACGATTGCGGATATTGCGGTGGGTACCAATGCAGGTCAGATTAAAACCGGCTCCTTGTCGCGTTCGGATCGGATTGCCAAGTACAACCAGTTATTGCGCATCGAAGAAGATTTGGGTGATGTTGCTACCTATCCCGGTAAATCCGTTTTTTATAACCTGAAGAAATAGAAGTCAGCCTCCTTAAGCCATGCGACTGATTATTTATTCGATGTTTGGTTTGCTGATTGCGATCCAATATCCGCTCTGGTTAGGGAAGGGCGGCTGGTTTAAGGTCTATGAAATGGAGCAGCAACTCAAAGAGCAAAAAGAGCTCAATCAGGCATTGGCTCTTCGCAATACGAAGCTGGTAGGCGATGTCAACGACTTGAAATCCGGCACGCGTGCGATTGAAGAGCGCGCACGGGCGGAACACGGCATGATCAAAGACGGCGAGTACTTTGTGCAAATTCTACCGAGCGACAAATCCGTAGCAGAGGCAAAGCAGGATGCGCTTGCTAAAGCGGCGCAAAAACCGCAGTAAGCAGCAAGCGCTTAATGACCGCCCGATGGCGGCCGGGTGGCGTCGGTCAGTAAATCCGTTTTGAACACCTGAATGCAATCGACTGCATCAAATCGGTAGCTCTTACCGCAAAACTCACAACCGGTTTCCACTGCGCCTTGCTCGGCAAGAATGCTATTCACTTCCTCTTCCCCTAGCATCCGCAAAACATCCGCAACCTTGAGGCGTGAACAGCGGCAGGCGAATTGGACTGGTCGCGCTGGAAAGGCACGCACCCCAGCTTCGCTGGATTCATTTAAAAAGAGTCTGCGCAATGTGGTCTCTGGGCTGAGCTCAAGCAACTCATCCGTAGTAATCGTTTCGCCCAGCGCCTGAATGCGACTCCAGCCTTCGGCTGCCGTTTGTGGATCAAGGTGCACATGACCGCCCGAATTGGGCAAGCGTTGCAACAGTAA
>DAIPIK010000057.1:0-7285 GCA_036770845.1 Polynucleobacter sp.
GAAAGTATTCAATGACACAAAAACCCCGCATGGCACAAGCATCCGATGGACGCTTTGCGCCCAATACACAACTGCAGCATGTGAAGACTGGCGGCCTGTATCGGGTAATTTGTTTGGCCAACATCGAAGCCGACTTGGCACCCGCCTATGTGTATGAATCCCTGCAAACCCATGATTTTTGGATTCGGCCCCAAGCTGAAATGGAAGATGGCCGCTTTGTAGTAATGCCATCGCAAACCAATTAGGAGGCGCTGCCATGTCAAGCGAAGAACGCATTACCAATTTAGAAGTGAAACTCAGTTTTGCCGAGGACTTGATTGAGAACCTCAATCAAACGATCTACAAACAACAGCAGCAAATTGAATTTTTATATCGCGAGATGAGCTCACTGAAGGAACAGATGAGGGCGAGCGGCTCTGAAGGACTGGGTGGCGGTAACGACGCGAGAGACTTGCGCGACGAAATACCGCCCCACTACTAAACCGCAATTAGGCTGCTACTGCGGCCACCGACTGAATCTGGTCCATGGCTTTTTCCAAATGAGCCACGGTGCGATCCACGTGCGTCAACTTCTCTAAACCAAACAAGCCAATACGGAAGGTTCTAAAGTCTGGGCGCTCGTCGCACTGCAATGGCACACCGGCAGCAGTTTGCAAGCCCAAGGCAATAAATTTCTTACCCGTCTGAATATCTGGGTCTTCGGTATAGCTCACCACTACACCAGCCGCTTCGAATCCCGGAGCAGCTACTGATGGATAGCCGCGCTCAACCAACATTGCACGTACTTTTTTACCGAGCTCGATTTGCTGTTCGCGCAAGTGAGCAAAGCCCAAGGCTTGAGTCTCTTGCATCACGTTACGTAAAATCTTCAAGGCATCCGTTGGCATCGTAGTGTGATACACGTGACCCCCTTTTTCATAGGTTTCCATGATCTGCAGCCACTTTTTCAGGTCCGTTGAAAAGCTGGTGCTCTGTGTACTCTCGATCTTGGTACGGGCACGTGCGCTCAGGCCAATTAAGGCGCAGCATGGCGAACTGCTCCAGCCCTTTTGTGGCGCGCTAATCACAACGTCCACCTTACACGCCTTCATATCAACCCACATTGCGCCGGAGGCAATGCAATCCAGTACAAATAAGCCACCAACCGATTCAACTGCATCACCCACTGCGCGCAGGTAGTCCGCTGGCAAAATAATGCCGGCCGAGGTTTCAACGTGGGGAGCAAAGACAACGGCTGGCTTCTCTTTTTTAATGTAGGCCACTACTTCTTCAATCGGAGCTGGCGCATACGGCGCTTGAGTGGCGTTTTCGACTTGCTTACCCTTAATCACATGAATATCTTGGGTAATGTTGGCCATATCGAAAATTTGCGTCCAGCGGTAGCTAAACCAACCGTTGCGTAATACCAAGATCTTTTCTTGGTTTGCAAATTGACGTGCCACTGCTTCCATACCAAACGTGCCGCTACCGGGCACCACAATCGCCGAGCTAGCCTGATAGGCATCTTTTAATACGCTAGAGATATCCACCATGACTTTTTTGAACTCTTCGGACATGTGGTTGAGCGAGCGGTCGGTGTAGACCACTGAAAACTCCAACAACCCATCGGGATCAACGTTTGGAAGCAAGCCAGGCATGCTATCTCCTTAATAATGTAAGCAATAACCCACAATGATACTGGTCATCGGGAAACTACGTGTTTCTAGGGATATCGCCTAGCGATAAGGCCGCGTAGCCGTTTCTAGGGCAACAGATTGGCCTTTTTCCGCCATGTGGTGGAGTTTGGCCAATAACTCCTTAATCTCCCGATCGCTCAAAGGGGCGAGTTTTTCGGGGATTAAGCCGTAGTTTTCGACCATCAAGCGAATGGCGCTGCGGCGGCCCAGAACCTTGATTAAGAGATACAGGCCCAATAAAACGGCTAAAGCAATGGCGAGAATGGACATAAATTGAGAATAGAAAAATAGACTGCGGTGGCAAATAAGCCTGAATCTTAGCAAACCCAGCTGGCTTATTTAACAAACGGCAGTTCATCCCAGCAGGTGGTGTAGTGGGGAGAGCGATTTTCAGAGCGCATGGCCCACCCTACCGTATTTCCCATTGCCGCAGAATGCACGGTCTTTTTTCCAAAACGGGTATTAAGGCTATCCATTACCTTCATTAACTCGGCTGATTTGTGATTCCAGTGATGGTCATCAAATAGGCTGTGTTGCTGCTGCGCTTTTGCTGAAATGCCACTCAGTACGACACCCGCTTTTTTATAGCGGTAACCGGCTTTAAAAATCCGCCCTAAACCGGTCAGTGCGGCATCCGTTAAGACCAAGGTATCGTCACACGCCTCCACCAGTCCAATTGCAATGCTTGGGCTGTATTGCGGCTCACTCGGCTTAAAGCGATTGGTCCGCACAAATACCTGAATCATCGCTGCTACCGACGATTGCGCGCGCAACTTTTCACAGGCCCTAGCTATGTGGGTGGCTACGGATTCCTCGAGCTCCTCGAGGCTAATCACCGCCCTGCCAAAACTACGTGACGCAATGATTTGCTGTTTTGCTGGCACCACTTCCTCCATCTCCAAACAGGAAATGCCATTGAGCTCACTGCAGGTACGCTCCATCACGACACCAAAATGGGCTCGCAGCATTTTTGGCGAGGTGCAGCGCAGATCCCATACCGTCTCAATGCCCATCGCCTGTAGACGTAAGGTGAGTTGGCGGCCTACTCCCCATACTTCACCGACCTCGGTAATCGTTAGCCAATGCTTTAGCTCTGGGCTTGTTAGCGCATTCAGGTCACACACCCCATTGAATACAGGATTTTTTTTGGCCAAATGATTGGCTAACTTAGCCAAGGTTTTAGAGGCGCCCATGCCCACGCACACCGGCAATCCAGTCCATTGCCGAATGCGACTGCGCATAATCTCTCCCATTGCAATTGAGCTCGGATAAAGATGGGTGACGGCATCGATGCGCAAGAAGCTTTCATCGATGCTATAGACCTCGATGTCTGGTGAAAAGTCCCGCAAGATAGAGACCACACGCCCACTCATATCGCCATATAAGGTGTAATTTGACGATAAGGCTTGTATGCCATGCTGGGCCGCTAAGTCCTTGAGCAAAAACCAGGGCGTTGCCATCTTCACGCCCAATGCCTTCACTTCACTGCTGCGTGCTACGGCGCAGCCATCATTATTGGATAACACCACGAGTGGTACACGCTCTAAGCGCGGCTGAAATACCCGCTCGCATGAAACGTAAAAGTTATTGACATCCACTAAAGCAAAATGCGCTGCGCGCGACACTACCCCCATCGCTGCCCCATGGTCAAGAATGGCTAGTGTGACGCTGCTCGGCGTGCGGCAATGCCTTATTAATGTATTTACGCACCACACCAATCACGACACCCCAGACTTGCAACTCAGCACCATCCGTAAATGTGATTGCTGGGTAGTTGGGGTTTTCAGGGCGCAGCTCAATCGTGCCGCGGTGTTTGTATAAACGCTTAATGGTGTAGTCGCCATTGACAACGGCGACGATGATGTCCTGGTGCTTAGGCTTGAGGGCTCGGTCCACCACCACCTTATCGCCATCCTCAATGCTGGCGCCCATCATCGAATCGCCGCGCACCGTAAACAAAAAGGTGGCGGGCTTATTCTGAATCAAGTACTGATTCAGATCGAGCGCATCCTCAACATAATCCCCTGCAGGCGAGGGAAAGCCGGCAGACAAGCCATGCACCAGTAGGCGCAACTCGGCAGGTGGCGCCTCGAAGGCAAGGCGTTCGGGGGTTTGGCTAAGCCCTAACTCAGAAACAGCCTGAATCGGTCTTAAAACGGGGGAATTCATGGTGGTTTTTCGTTAAAGTACTGTATAAAAACACAGTATAAACACCCCAGCCTAAAAATGCCAAATTTACTAAAGGAATTGGCTTTTTAGTACCTATGCCACTGAATTCAGCAGCGCTCGACTGGTAAGATCAATTGCACCCCTTTCCAGAAAGTACTTCGCCATGCCAAACCTCATCCCCTTTTTCGCGCAATGGGGCCTAACCGCCCTTTCCCTATGGGTGACGAGCTTTATTTTTGATGGCATTCAGTTTGATGGCGCAGCCGCCCTCATTGTTGCTGCCCTGGTATTGGGTTTTGCCAACGCGATTGTGAAACCCATCCTCATTTTGCTCACACTGCCACTGACGGCATTAACGATGGGCCTCTTCTTGCTGGTCATTAATGCATTGGTCTTGATGCTGGTCTCAGCCGTGGTGAGTGGTTTTACGGTCTCCGGCTTTTGGACTGCCTTCTTTGCGGGCATCTTTATTTCTGTATTTAGTCTTTTTATTGGGGCCAGCGTTTTTAAAACCGAAGTACGTTACGAGCGTCATTAAATACGATCCCAACTGTGCATGGCTTCACGGCAGGGATGGGGTTTATTCATGACCCCTTCCGCATTCTGAGCGACGATCGATGCGCCGCCCGTTAAAAATCCGAGGCCTAATGCCAAAGCTTGATTCACTGCCGCCTCTTTATTGATGCCAACCTGTGGCTTTACCAAGCTGCCCTGTAAGCGCACTAGGCTAGCCAAATCAAGGCCTGCAGTGAGGCCTGATTTTTCTTTGGGGTAAACAGCTAAATTAATCTGTTCACTGTTTAAATTAACGGCTCCAGTTAACACAATATTTAAACGGTCAGTTTCAATACCGATGGAATCCCGAACCGTAACTAATCCATTCTTGACTGGCAAATAGGCTACTGCGCACTCGAGCGTTGTTTGATTGCTCTTTTTGCGCAGCGGATTAATCGCATCAAACAGCGTAATGAATACGTCACCACCTTGATTCATGAAGCTCGATGCAAGGCGTGCACTACCAATCGTGATCTGGCTTTGGCCATTTAAACCAGAAGCGACTTGGTGTGGGCTAATACCGCTGCTGGTGAAATTAAAGGCGGCGCGCATATCACCGCCACTCACCTTTCCCTTGGAGTCGGTTGAAGCCAGTAATTGCTCTAAGGTAAAGCCGCTAGCCTGACCTTTGAATGCCCAGTTAGGCGAACTGTGTGTATTACCGATGCGCGCAGAGCCGTCAAACTGACCATTACCCAACTGAAATGCCGCCTTGGGAATATCGATCTGCTGGGGACTTGAACGAACCAGCATAGCTACTTTCTTGAGCACTACTTTGCTGGGGAGTACTAACTGAGCGATATCAATATTCAGTGTGCCATTGCCATTGGGCAGGTAATCGAGCGGCAATGGCGCATCACTAAAGAAACGCTCCGCAACACGCGCTGCCGTTGGAGTCTGGCTGGGTGGCGTGATGGTATTGAGTACTTTGGTGACAGCGGCATTTGTGCTGGATGCTGCAGACGTTGGCTTTGTAGGCGCTGATGTTGTAGGCGTTGCAGGGGAGTTGAATGCTGGTATCGCCGACAAATCCAGCTCGCCTGCTTTAAACGAAACATCAAACTGACTGGGCTTGCTTGGATTGAGCGCTGCTTTTCCCTTAAGTTGGGATGGCTTGCCGCCCAGCGCTACTTCAAAATCGAAATGGACGTCGATTGCCTCTGTCCCCATGCTGCGCAAGACCTCCCGAATCGAGGTCATCTTGCCTTTAATGGCAATGGCAAGCGTATCCTGCTTTACATCGGCGCTGATCACCGTATCACTGCCACTCTTTTGCAACGATAAACGCGAAATCCCATAGCTACTGCTGCCACCACCACTCGGCTGATAATGAATCTGGCCATTGGTTAAATTGAGGTTCTCAATCAACACGACATTACGGTCTGTAGCATCGGCATCACTGGTCGCTTTTTTAGCATTGGCTTGTGCCGAACCAGTCGAGGATGAAGTTGTTGTACTGCTGGGTGGAGCAATGTCGCCCATCAGCCAATTGCCATCCCCCTTTGCATTGCTTTCTAAATACAGAACCAATCCCGATAACTGAATACTGCTTATTTCAATCTGGCGACTCAGCAATGGCAAAAGACTGATTTCTAAGTCTACTTTTTCTAGGCTCGCCATTTTTGGCTGCTTGGCCCAGCTCGCATTGCTGAGGCTCACCTGCTCTGCTGATACGGCGATGCGTGGCAAAAAGCCCAAACTGACTGGTCCAGCAATCATCAACTCACGCCCTGTTGTTTCACGCACTTCTAAAATAAGCATCTGCGTTAGTTTGGCGGGGCTAATGAGGGTACTGAGATAAGCAAGCCCGATGAGCAAAGACGCAAGAAGCGCGCCAAGCGTAATCAGTACTATTTTTAATGGTCGACTCATCTTGCTTTACATGTCCTTATGCCTATATGCCAATATAGCGCAATCGGCTTGGCATGATTGCAGTTGAACGGGTACAGTACTGGTATGAACACAACAAATACCATTAGCCACTTCTGCAATCGCTCACTAATCGCTGCACTTTGCTTCAGTTTTAGTGCATGGGTCCCGCTGGCATCGGCTCAAGTCCAATCTACAGAGGTCCCACCTGCGCCACTCGAGGCGATTGCCTCGCTCGATGTACCGCGCTACATGGGTACGTGGTATGAGGTAGCCAAGTATCCCAACTGGTTTCAGAAGCGCTGTATTGCGAACACCAGCGCAACGTATGCCGTGCAGCCTAATGGCATGCTGCAAGTTCTGAATCGTTGCCAAAAAGAAGATGGTTCGATGAGTGAAGCGCTCGGCGCAGCTAAACAAGTAGGCGAGGCAAACTCACCTAAATTGGAAGTCCGTTTTGCGCCAGCCTGGCTCTCCTTTCTGCCTTTTGTGTGGGGTAACTATTGGGTGATTGATTTAGATCCGCAATACCAGCTTGCAGCCGTTAGCGAACCCAGCCGCAAATACCTGTGGATTTTGTCGCGCAGTAAAACCGTTGAGCCCAAAGCCTATGAAGCCCTATTGCAACGTTTAAAGCAAAAAGGATTCAATCTCGATGCAATTGAGATCTCCAAACAGACAACGGTAAACCCAGTTACGCAATAAACTATGGGTACGATTACACGCATTTGTTTTGCCCGCCATGGCGAAACCGACTGGAATGCCGAACGCCGCATGCAGGGCCACATCGATATCCCACTCAATAGCCATGGACAAGCACAGGCCCAGCTCTTAGCGCAATCGTTGCAACGTGCGGGCCACGCATTCGATCACCTCTACTCCAGCGATTTGCAGCGCGCAGCTGATACCGCCAAACAGGTATCGCATGCACTGGAGCTGAACATCACCATCGACCCCATCTTTCGGGAGCGCCATGTTGGGGTTTTGCAGGGTCTTCGTTTAGATGATGCGCCGCA
>DAIPIK010000058.1:0-7237 GCA_036770845.1 Polynucleobacter sp.
TCGTTGAAGGTGCGCCCATCTAGATAAGACATCAGGAAAAACGGAGTGCCGATGATGGATTCATCCTCACAATAAGCGAGCATCCGCGGAACTGGAACGTCGGTTTGGGCGAGGGCTGCCATAACCCGATATTCTCGATCAATGGCATGTGCGGAAGGCATCAGCTTGCCAGCCGGTTTTTTTCGTAGAACGTAGTGGTTTGTGCCAGTACTTAGCTTAAATGTGGGGTTTGATTGCCCCCCGACTAGCGCCTCTATCTGAAGCGAGTCAGCATTCAGTCCAATCTGTTTGAAGTAACGCGTTAATGCAATGGTATCGATGGATTGATTCATGCTTGCGCTAGAGTGAGCTGACGAGATGGCCGCCGTCAATCGCAATAGTGCTCCCGGACATTGCTTTGCCAGCATCCGAGGCTAGCAATAGAATTGGGCCATCTAAATCCGTGAGTTCGCTAAAGCGACGACTGGGTATCCGCATGCGGAGCTTTTCACCAAGCTCGCTATTTAAAAAATCACGATTCAAATCAGTGACGACATACCCAGGCAGTATTGCGTTTACTCGAATGTTGTATCGCGCTAATTCAAGCGCCATGGTTTTAGTTGTTTGTATAACACCCGCTTTAGAGATCGCATAGGGCGCAACGCCATTAATTTGACGTTCACCTAAAATGGAGGCGATATTGATAATCGAACCACCTTGCTTGGCTGCCACCATACGCCGCGCTGCTTCAGTGGCTACCAACCAAGCACCCTTTAAGTTGGTATTCATCACGAGATCCCAATCGGATTCGCTTTGTTCTAACAGGGGTTTGCTAATCGATGTTCCAGCGTTGTTGATCAGTATGTTTGGGTTACCCAGAGTAGCTACAGCATCGAAAAATGCCTTGACGCTATTGGCACTGGTTACATCGAGGGGAAATGCGTGTGCCTTGCCACCACCTTGTGTTATCTCGGTTACGGTATGTTGGAGTTGATCGATCCGCCTTGCACCAAGCACAATACTTGCGCCCATCCCAGCCAACATCATGCTGCAATGCCGCCCAATGCCGCTGGATGCCCCAGTGACTACTGCCAACGAACCATTCAAGCGAAAGCGGTCTATCGGCAATGGACTCATTGCTTTTGATCCAATATTTTTCTAGCCATGCTCCAGCGGTGGACTTCGCTCGGACCATCGTAAATTCGAAAGCCACGCATATCCGTAAAGATTCGCATCACTGCAGTCTCTCCAGTTACCCCTTGTCCGCCCAAAATTTGCACGCATCGGTCAACGACTCGCCACTCTGCTTCAGAGCAGACGACCTTCGCACGGCTTGACTCGTAATTGCATTTATTGCCTTGATCCAATAACCAAGCAGTATGCAAAATATGCAGCCGAGCGGTTTGCAGATCCATATCGTTATCGGCCAGCATAAATCCAATGCCTTCATGATCCCCCAGCCGCTTTCCAAATGCTTGGCGTTTTTGTGCATACGCTAAGGCGATATCGTGGGCCCGGCGCGCTTGTCCGAGCCACCGCATGCAGTGCGTGAGCCGTGCTGGCGCAAGCCGAATTTGGGCATAGCGAAAGCCTTGCCCGAGCTCACCTAGAATTTGATCGGCTGGAATGCGCAGTTGGTCAAAGTGCAATACACCATGCCCACCAGTGAAGCACTGGTCCATTGCATCCATATTGCGTTCAATTTTAATTCCTGGGCTATTCATATCCGCCAAGAACATAGTGGCTTGATCATCCTCAGTGCGGGCCATGATGATGACGTAGTCAGCGCCATCGGCTCCAGTAATAAACCATTTGCGCCCATTGAGAACGTAGTCATCGCCATCCCGTACTGCTGTCGTTAAAAGCATCGACGGATCTGAGCCTGCGCCAGGCGAGGGTTCTGTCATGGCAAAACACGAGCGTAATTTTCCTTCTACCTGAGGGATGAGCCAGCGTTTCTGTTGAGCTGCATTGGCTACATGCTCCATTAAATGAATATTGCCCTCATCTGGCGCATGAATATTCATTGCAATGGGCCCTAGGCGCGAATATCCGGCCTCCTCAAACACAACGGCTTTCTCGACGTGACTTAGACCAAGTCCGCCATGCTTTTTGGATGCGTGTGGAGTCAATAACCCTGCTTTTTTTGCTAAGCCAATAAGCTCTTGTCGAAACTCGGGGGTTGGGCCATGCTGGGTTTCACGCGGGTCGCCTTCCATCGGGATGATCGTTTGATGGATGAATTGGCGCGTTTGTTCCTGTAGGGCAATTAACTCAGGGGTGAGGGAAAAGTTCATATCCCATTGTAATAGCAGGAATTTACATAAATTTGATAAATCGTAAATCCACGACCCATTCATGGATTAGGGTTTTCGCTATGCAAATAAACAGAATAGATCCGCTATTCTCAATGTCTTAAATAAATTCGGGTTTTTTCACTGTGCTTGCAGACGATTGCATTTTAAAGACGGAAAGTCTGACGAAATCTTTTGGTGGATTTACGGCAGTGAGTAACGTCAATCTTCGGGTTCAGCGTGGAACCATCCACGCCTTAATTGGCCCCAATGGTGCTGGCAAAACGACGTGTTTTAATTTGCTGACGAAATTTTTGGAGCCGACTGCGGGGCATATTAAGTTTAATGGACTTGATATCACGAAAGAGAAGCCAGCGCAGATTGCCAAGCGTGGCATTATTCGCTCCTTTCAAATATCAGCAGTTTTCCCCCACATGACTGCACTTGAAAATGTGCGCATTGGTCTGCAACAAGAGTTGGGTACATCCTTTTATTTTTGGAAAAGTGAAAAATCGCTCGATGTTCTTAATGCAAGGGCGATGGAGGCACTCAAGCAGGTAGGCTTGGAGGCGTATGCCGATGAAATGGCAGTCAATCTGCCGTATGGGCGCAAGCGGGCCCTTGAAATTGCGGCAACGGTCGCTATGAATCCAGAACTAATGCTATTGGATGAGCCAACGCAGGGGATGGGCCATGAGGATGTCAGCTTGGTTACGGATTTGATTAAGCGGGTATCGGCTGGTAGAACGGTCTTAATGGTCGAGCACAATATGAAAGTCGTCGCTAATATTGCAACCACGATTTCGGTTTTACAGCGGGGCGAGATTATTGCTGAAGGTTCGTACGAGGTGGTATCTCAAAATCCACTCGTGATGGAAGCTTATATGGGTACTGCAGATACCGAATTACAGGGCCATTGATTCAAGATGACTACCCCAGCACTCGAAATTCAGAATCTCAATGCATGGTACGGCGAGTCGCATGTACTTCACGGCATCAATGTGACCGTTGAAAAAGGGGAGGTAGTGTGTTTTTTAGGTCGCAATGGGGCTGGACGAACCACCACCTTGCGATCCATCTTGGGTTTGGTGAGCAGCCGAACGGGCTCCATTAAGGTCAATGGCCAAGAGGTAATCGGCATGCCAACTTACCAGGTCGCCAAATTAGGCATTGGATACTGCCCTGAAGAGCGCGGCATATTTACAAGCCTCACCTGCGAGCAGAATTTTTTATTGCCACCTAAAGTAGGGGATGGCATGGCGATGTCGGTGGATGAGATTTACCAGATGTTTCCTAATTTATATGAGCGCCGCGCTAGTCCAGGCGGCAAACTCTCGGGCGGTGAGCAGCAAATGTTGGCCATTGCGCGCATTTTACGAACGGGTGCAAACCTGCTGTTATTAGATGAAATCACTGAGGGGCTGGCGCCCGTGATTGTGCAAAAGCTAGCCGAAGTGGTGCGGGCCCTGAAAGAGCGTGGCTTCACCATTGTCCTCGTAGAGCAGAATTTTCGCTTTGCTTCCAAGCTCGCTGACAAAAACTACGTCATTGAGCATGGTCAAGTTGTAAAAATTGTCGAGAGAAATCAACTGGACGCAAGTCAGGAAGAGCTTAAGACATTATTGGGTGTTTAGTAAAAAAATAAGTTCAAAAGGAGAAGTTCAAATGAAAAAAACTGCAATTGCAACATTGGCCGCATCCTGTTTTTTGGCAGCAGCGATGCCTGTTCATGCCCAAACCGTCTCGGACAATGAGGTACGGATTGGCGTGTTAACTGACTTATCTGGCATTTATTCAGCGATTGAAGGTCCTGGCGCGGTATTGGCTGCACAAATGGCAGCAAGGGATTTCGGCGGACAGGTACTCGGCAAGAAGATTGTGATTACGTCAGCAGACACCCAGTCAAAAGCCGATTTAGCCAGCTCGAAAGCCCGTGAAATGTTTGAGCGGGATAAGGTCGATATGATTGTGGGTAACGTTTCTACTGCATCCGCCCTAGCGGCAATGGAAGTGGCCGAGCAATTTAAGAAAGTATCGATCGTCACTGGCGCAGCTTCCCTGCAAATTACCAACGAAAAATGCACCCCATACAACGTGCATTACGTGTATGACACCTATGCTTTATCACGCGGTACCGGTAAGGCAGTGGTTGACTCAGGCAAAAAAACCTGGTTCTTTGTCACTGCTGACTACGCCTTTGGTCATACCTTAGAGCGTGATACTACTGAGGTTGTTGTGGCCAATGGCGGTAAGGTTCTAGGTAGCGTAAAGCACCCCATTAATACCCAAGACTTCTCGTCTTTTATGGCGCAAGCACAAGCTTCCAAGGCAGAAATCATTGGCTTGGCTAATGCCGGCGGCGATACGATTGGATCGGTTAAGCAGGCAGCAGAGCTGGGCATCATGAACTCGAAACAAACCGTTGTTCCCCTCCTGATGTTTACGAGTGATATTCAAGCCTTAGGCCTTAAGCAAACCTCGGGCATGACATTTACCGAAGGATGGTACTGGGATCACAGCGATGCCAACCGGAAATTTGCTGAGCGCTTCATGAAAGAGTTCAAAGGCAAGGCTCCAACATCTCCTCAGGCGGGTGTTTATTCTGCAACTTTGCAGTACCTAAAGGCGATTGATGCAGCTAAAACCGATAACTCCGATGCGGTGATGAAGCAAATGAAAGCAGTTGAAATTAACGATGGTCTCTTTAGGGGCAAAATTCGTGCGGATGGAAAGTTTGAGCATGACATGTTCTTGTTAGAAGTCAAAAAGCCCAATGAATCCAAAAATCCAAACGATGTCGCTAAAGTGATTAAAGTCATTGCTGCGAAGGATGCAACTTTGCCATTGGCTCAATCCAAGTGCAAATTGGTTACTAACTAAGCAAAAGCGAACTAGTCATGTTTGAGTTACTCGGAATTACACCGCAAGCCCTGGTTTCGCAGCTCTTGATTGGACTGATTAATGGTTCCTTCTATGCGCTGCTCAGTTTGGGCTTAGCCGTAATTTTTGGTTTATTGAATGTGATTAACTTCACCCATGGTGCTCAATATATGTTGGGCGCCATGGTTGCCTGGATTGGACTGACTCAGGTAGGCCATTGGATTGGAATGCCTGAGTTCCAGCTTAACTATTTTGTTGCTTTATTTCTAGCGCCTTTAATCGTAGGGCTTTTTAGCATCGTGATTGAAAAAACGATGCTAAAGCGTCTTTATCACCTTGATCACCTGTACGGATTATTGCTGACCTTTGGTCTTGCATTGGTGATTGAGGGGATGTTCCGCCATTGGTTTGGCGCCCTTGGCAATAGCTATCCGGTTCCGGAGTTGTTGCAAGGTGGCTTTCGGGTAGGAGAGCTGTTTTTACCCTACTACCGCCTGTGGGTAGTATTTTTAGCTTTATTAGTGTGCTTTGCTACCTGGTTCTTCATTGAGCGGACTAGTCTGGGTAGCTTGTTGCGCGCCGGTACTGAAAACCCCCGATTGCTCCAAGCATTGGGCGTTAACGTTCCGCTGATCGTGACGCTAACCTATGGCGCGGGTTGCGCCCTTGCCGCGTTTGCTGGGGTAATGGCTGCGCCGATCTATCAGGTTACAGCGGTAATGGGCTCAAACTTAATCATTGTGGTTTTTGCGGTGGTTGTGATTGGCGGCATGGGATCCATTGCTGGCGCCATTGTGACGGGTTTGGGTTTGGGTGTGGTGGAGGGCTTAACCAAAGTGTTTTATCCCCAAGCCTCATCGGTTTCGATTTTTGTCATCATGATCATCGTCTTGTTAATTAAACCCGCTGGCTTATTTGGTAGATCAAATTAATGATGAAACGCAATTTGTCTCCCCTCGACAAGATATCCATCGTCATCATAGCGCTACTCGCGCTTGTACCATTTCAGGGATTTGTGTACGACCTGTTCATGATGAAGGTATTTTGTTTTGCTATTTTTGCCGCATCCCTGAATCTGTTGTTGGGTTTTGCTGGCTTACTCTCTTTTGGACACGCGGCGTTCTTTGGAACGGGCGCTTACATCAGCGCTTACGTTATGAAAGAGTGGGGCCTTACGCCTGAGTTGGGATTGCTTTGCGGTGTCCTCTGCGCAACCGCCTTAGGCTATGTGTTCGGGGCTTTGGCAATTCGACGCCAAGGCATTTACTTTGCCATGATCACGCTCGCACTGGCCCAAGTAATCTATTTTTTAGCAACGCAAGTTCCCTTCACGAATGGTGAAGATGGCATCCAGGGCGTTCCCCGCGGTCAGTTTTTGGGCTTCATTGATTTATCGACCTCGACCCATATGTATTACTTTGCGCTGGTTGTTTTTGCGTTGGCTTTTCTGATGATTAAGCGCATCGTCAGCTCTCCTTTTGGTCAGGTCATGAAGTCCATTCGGGAGAATGAGCCGAGGGCAATTTCATTGGGTTATGACGTCAATCGATACAAGCTCATTGCCTTCACTTTGTCCGCAGGTCTGGCTGGACTTGGCGGAGCATTAAAAAGTTTGGTTTTGCAGCTGGCTTCGCTATCCGACGTGTTCTGGCACACCTCGGGGGAGGCCGTTCTGATGACGATTCTCGGTGGTATTGGAACCTTATGGGGGCCAGTTGCCGGCGCTGCCATCATCATTAATCTGCAAAATTATTTGGCCAACTTGGGTGGCTGGAGCACCATTGCGACCGGCGCCATATTCGTGGTTTGCGTCATGGCATTTAGGCGCGGCATCATTGGTGAAATTGCGTACCGCTTAAAAATAAAGCTGTAATGGACTAGTGCTGTTCTATCGAACTACCCCATAATTCACTGTATGAGTCCAGCAATTTTTAAAGCATTTCTGCTCGCAGAGGGATTCCCTGAGCCGGTATTGGTTGAGCGTGAACGCAATGGTTTTTTGGATCTGCACTCCCATTCATTTGAAGTCCGTGCGCTCATCACCCATGGGCAGATGGAAATTACGATCGATGGAGAAAGTCAAT
>DAIPIK010000059.1:0-7130 GCA_036770845.1 Polynucleobacter sp.
GTGCCGCACCCTCGGCTGCCAAAATGATGGCAGAAAAGAATATCAGTCCAGCACAAGTTGCCGGCACAGGACGCGATGGCCGCATTACCAAAGGCGATGTGATTGGCGCCGTTGCTGGTGGATCCAAGCCTGCAAAAGTAGCATCACCTGCTTTACCGGGAGTTGCAGTGCCCATGGGTGAGCGTCCAGAAGAGCGCGTACCGATGAGTCGTTTGCGTGCGCGGATTGCTGAGCGTCTACTCGAGTCCCAAGCAAACAATGCCATTCTGACGACCTTCAATGAAGTCAATATGGGCCCAGTGATTGCCATGCGCAATAAGTACAAGGACGTTTTTGAAAAGACCCACGGCGTCAAGCTGGGCTTCATGTCCTTTTTTGTCAAAGCAGCAACCCATGCCTTAAAGAAATTCCCTTTGCTCAACGCATCGGTCGATGGCAATGACATTGTGTATCACGGCTACTTTGATATTGGTATTGCCGTTAGCTCTCCCCGCGGTTTGGTAGTGCCGATCTTGCGTGATGTGGATCAAATGAACCTAGCCGATATTGAAAAGAAAATTGCGGAGTATGGCGCAAAAGCCCGCGACGGTAAGCTGTCGATTGAGGAGCTAACTGGTGGAACCTTCTCCATCTCCAACGGTGGGGTTTTTGGATCAATGCTGTCAACGCCAATCATCAACCCGCCGCAGTCAGCGATTCTGGGTATTCATGCCACCAAAGAGCGCCCTGTTGTGGAAGATGGGCAAATTGTGATCCGTCCCATTAATTACTTGGCCTTATCGTATGACCACCGCATCATTGATGGTCGCGAAGCAGTGCTTGGTTTGGTTGCCATGAAGGAAGCGTTAGAAGATCCTTCACGTCTCCTGCTTGATTTGTAAGGGGCGAACACATGAGTCAAGTGTTTGATGTACTCGTTATCGGCGCGGGTCCTGGTGGTTATATTGCAGCGATTCGGGCTGCTCAGCTGGGTTTTAAAGTAGCTTGCGCAGAATCCAATGCCTACGATGATCCGAAGGGTGAGCCACGCTTAGGCGGCACCTGTTTGAATGTCGGCTGTATTCCATCGAAGGCCTTACTTGCCTCATCAGAGGAGTTTGAAAAGGTCAGCCACCATGTTGCTGAACATGGCATTACAGTGGGTTCAGTTAAGCTCGATTCCAACAAAATGCTGGCGCGCAAGGATTCGATCGTGACGAAGATGACTGCGGGCATTCAGTTTTTGTTTCGCAAGAATAAGATCACAACCCTCAAAGGCCACGCTTCTTTTGTTGGTAAAACAGCGGATGGGTATCAGATTCAGATCGACGGCAAAGATGCCGGCACGGTGACTGCAAAGAACGTGATCATTGCAACTGGATCAAAGGCACGCCATCTACCGAATATTGCGGTTGATAACGTCCTCGTTTGTGACAATATTGGCGGACTCAAGTTTGATTCCATTCCCAAGCGTTTGGGTGTGATTGGTGCTGGTGTCATTGGGCTAGAGTTGGGATCGGTCTGGCGCCGGGTTGGCTCGGAGGTCACGGTTTTAGAGGGCTTGCCCACCTTCCTCGGTGCGTGCGATGAAGGCATCGCGAAAGAGGCCCATAAGATTTTTGTAAAGCAAGGCCTCAAGATTCATATGGGCGTCAAGATTGGTGAAGTTAAAGCCGATAAAAAAGGCGTGGTGGTTCAGTACCAAGACGCTGAAGGCAAGGCCCAAAAGCTCGAATGCGATCGTTTAATTGTTTCGGTCGGCCGTGTACCGAATACCGACAAACTCAACCTCGAGTCGATTGGTCTTAAGGTCGATGAGCGTGGCTTTATTCCGATTGATGACCACACTTGCGCTACTGCGGCCCCTGGGGTCTATGCCGTCGGCGACGTTGTGCGTGGACCGATGCTGGCCCACAAGGCGGAAGACGAGGGTGTCCTCGTTGCGGAAATCATCGCAGGCCAAAAACCCCACATCGACTACAACTGTATTCCGTGGGTGATTTACACCGACCCCGAAATTGCATGGGTGGGTAAAACCGAGCAGCAATTGAAGGCTGCTGGTATTGCCTATAAAGCAGGTCAGTTCCCATTTGCTGCAAACGGACGTGCCCTTGGCATGGCCCGTGCTGATGGGTTTGTAAAGTTTTTAGCCGATGCGAAGACCGACGAAATTCTGGGCGTGCATATTATTGGGCCAAATGCCTCAGATCTGATTGCGGAAGCCGCGGTTGCAATGGAGTTTAAGGCGGCTGCAGAAGACATTGCACGCATTTGCCATCCACATCCTAGTCTGTCGGAGGTAATGCGTGAAGCAGCATTAGCAACGGATCAACGCGCATTAAATATGTAAGTTGAGCACACTCGCGTTTTACCGAAAAGAGCTTGAGGCGCGCGGGTTTCATTCCGACCCCGCGCAGGAGCGCGCAGCTGAACGCTTGCAACGCTGCGAGGATGAGTGGGTTGCGTACAAGGATGTTCGCAGTAATGCGCTCACCAAAAAGTTGTTTCATCCAGCCCTCCCTAGGGGGGTCTATCTCTGGGGCGGTGTAGGTCGCGGCAAATCCTTTTTGATGGATTGCTTTTATGCCGCTTCCCCTCTTGAAAAAAAGATTCGCATTCATTTTCATGAATTCATGCGCGAGGTGCATCGTGAGTTGCATGAGCTATCCGGCATGGCCGATCCCTTAGATGAATTGTCTAAGCGGATCGCCCAGCGCTACCGTTTAATTTGCTTTGATGAGTTTCACATTAACGATATTGCGGATGCGATGATTCTGTATCGGCTATTGAGCGCGCTATTTGAAGATCGGGTGCAATTCATCATGACCTCCAATTACAAGCCGGATCTGCTTTATCCGAATGGCTTGCATCGAGATCGCTTACTGCCTGCGATTGCCTTGCTTGAGAGCAAGTTGGACGTCCTCAATGTGGATGCAGGCACCGACTACCGGCAAATGCAGATGGCGCAAGTGCAAGCCTACTTCCAGCCATTAACGTCGGTGAACGATGTGCTGATGATGCAGACCTTTCGTTCGATATTAGGCAAAGAGCCCGAAGAAAAGAATCCCGTCTTACGGATTGAGTCCCGCGAAATCAGGCCGATGCATCGCGCTGCCGGTGTGGTGTGGTTTGATTTTAAAACCCTGTGCATGGGGCCGCGTTCACAGAACGATTATTTAGAGATCGCCAATCTCTTTCATACCGTCTTTTTATCCGGGGTGCCGTATATGCCGCCCCGCATGACCAATGAAGCACGGCGTTTTATCTGGCTGATTGATGTGCTATACGACCATAAAATCAAACTGATTATGAGTGCTGAGCTGCCGGCAGATCAGCTTTATACCGAAGGCCAAATTGTGGGTGAGTTTGCCCGAACCGTGTCCCGGCTAGTCGAAATGCAGTCCCGTGACTATTTAGATGCCCCGCGCCGTGTGGTTCATGCCGGCTTGACCTAAAATAGGGGGATGACGACCCCTTTTGTTCTGAATGCCGATTTGCACTGCCATTCCGTGGTTTCGGATGGCACATTAACGCCAGAAACCTTGGCGCTCCGCGCATTTGAAAATGGCGTTCATTTGTGGGCCCTAACCGACCACGATGAGTTGGGCGGTCAGGAACGCGCAGCACGCGCAGCGCGCGACTTAGGAATGGATTACCTCTCTGGCGTTGAGATTTCGGTGACCTGGATGGGTCATACGATTCACATTGTTGGTCTTGGTATTGATGCCGCACACATGGGTATTTTGGAAGGCCTGCGCCGTACGCGGGACGGTCGGCAAAATCGCGCCAAAATGATGGCCGAGCAATTGGCTAAAGTGGGGATTACGGGGAGCTATGAAGGCGCACTCCTGTATGCCGGCAACCCCGAACTGATCTCGCGCACTCACTTTGCACGCTTTTTGGTCGAACAGGGTGTGTGCCGCGATACCGAACAGGTCTTTAAGAATTATTTGGTTGAACATAAACCCGGTTATGTGCCACATCAATGGGCCAGCTTAGATGATGCGGTAGCCTGGATCAAAGCGGCAGGGGGTGTTGCGGTGATTGCGCACCCAGGACGTTATAAATTAACTGCCATGCAACTCGATGAACTCTTCAAACACTTCAAAGAGTTGGGCGGCCTCGCCATTGAGGTAGTCACTGGTAGCCATAGCCCCGCGCAATATCAAATTTATTCTAAGGCTGCCGAGCACTATGGCTTTATGGCTTCGCGCGGTTCTGATTTTCATGATCCGCAGGAGAGTTACATTGACTTGGGCAAGTTGCCGCATCTGCCAGAGCACTTAACCCCAGTGTGGTCCGTGTTCCATTAGACTCCTGATTGCTATTTACTAAAATGCCGAAGAAGGCCACTTAATTATGTTTGCAGAGCGCGTACTTTCCGGAATGAGGCCAACGGGTCATTTGCATTTAGGCCACTACCATGGCGTGTTAAAAAACTGGGTCAAGTTACAGTCCCAGTACCCCTGTTTTTTCTTTGTCGCTGATTGGCACGCGCTCACTACCCATTACGAAACCCCGGATGTGATCGAGGCATCGGTGTGGGAGATGGTGGTTGATTGGCTAGCTGCTGGCGTTGATCCAAAACAAGCAACCCTTTTTATCCAGAGCCGGGTACCCGAGCATGCTGAGCTGTTTTTGCTCTTATCGATGGGTACGCCCTTGGGTTGGTTGGAACGGGTTCCCACCTACAAAGACCAGATTGAAAAGCTCAAGGAAAAAGATTTACAAACCTATGGTTTTTTAGGTTATCCCTTGCTGCAATCGGCTGACATTTTGATCTACCGCGCACAACACGTTCCCGTTGGCGAGGATCAAGTGCCGCACGTCGAGATGACCCGCGAAGTGGCTCGCCGTTTTAACAATTTATACGGCCGTGAACCTGGCTTTGAAATCAAAGCCCAAGAATCCATCAAGAAACTCGGCGGCAAAGCTGCCAAGCTGTATACCGAGTGCCGCGTGGCCTACCAGGAACGTGGGGAGGTCGATGCGCTTGAACGGGCCAGGGAATTGCTGCAGCAGGCCCAGAGCATTTCAAATACTGACCGAGAGCGCCTCTTTGGTTATCTTGAGGGGTCCCGTAGAGTCATTCTGCCCGAGCCGCATGCTTTGCTGACGGCGGCCTCGCGTATGCCAGGTTTGGATGGGCAAAAGATGTCCAAGTCCTATGGCAATACCATCGGCATTCGCGAAGAGCCTGCCGTAGTTGAGCGCTCGATTAAAACCATGCCTACGGATCCGGCACGCATTCGCAGAACCGATGTGGGCGACCCAGCGCGCTGCCCCCTGTGGCAGCTGCATTTAGTGTATTCAGATAAAGCAACGCAAGAGTGGGCTGAGAAGGGTTGTAAATCCGCGGGCATTGGCTGTTTAGAATGTAAGCAACCGGTGATCGATAGCATCTTGCGTGAGCAGCAGCCGATGTTTGAGCGAGCACAACAATATCTGGATGACCCAAGCTTGCTGCGGGCGATTATTGCCGATGGCAACGATAAGGCCCGCGCCGTTGCACAAGAAACCATGCGCGATGTTCGCGAGGCCATGGGCCTTGCCTACACCTGAGCCACGTAATCACTTCTCAATTCTTAGGCGCCACCCCAATGCACGCGAGCATTGCCAACCCATCGGAGTGGGTAACGCGTTTTTGCCCTTTGATTGCTCAGGGTGGCAGAGTACTGGATTTGGCGGCAGGCTCGGGTCGCCATAGCGTGTATTTAGCTAAGCTGGGATTTTCGGTATTGGCGGTGGATCGTGATGCAGCAGCCCTCGAAGTCATTGCGCAATCGCAGCCGGGCCTCGCTATTGAAATCGCGCAGTTAGACCTGGAGGGATCTTCATGGCCCTTGGCAGATCGATCGGGGCTTTTTGATGCCGTGGTGGTGACAAACTACCTCTACCGACCCTATTTAGATCTATTACCCGATCTACTAGCTGAGGGCGGGGTACTGATTTACGAGACATTTGCGCATGGCAATGCCGCTTTTGGCAAGCCCAGTAACCCGGATTTCCTACTGCAGACAGGGGAATTGCTTGATTTTGCAGCGCGCCATAGCCTTCATGTTCTTGCCTACAGTGACTTATATCAGGCTGAGCCCAAGCCTGCCATGGTACAGGGCCTATGCGCTGTAAAGGGGGCGCTAAAAGAGCGCCATCCGTTACAATTTCAAGGATGACTACAGCGCAATCCCAAGCCCATCCTGCGAGGTGCTCCAATGCCTAAATCGAAGCCGATGCATGGCAGCATGGTGGCCATTGTCACCCCCATGTTGGAGGATGGAAGTCTTGATTACCCCGGTTTAAAAAACTTACTTGACTGGCATGTCGCCGAAGGAACGGATGGCATCGTCATCGTTGGTACTAGTGGAGAGTCGCCTACAGTTTCAGTCGAAGAACATTGTGAACTCATTCGAGTGACGGTCGATCACATTCATGGCCGCATTCCGGTGATTGCTGGAACCGGTGGTAATTCCACCCGCGAGGCAATCGAGCTCACTGAATTTGCTAAAAAAGTGGGGGCTGATGCCAGTCTTCAAGTGGTTCCTTATTACAACAAGCCAACCCAAGAAGGCATGTACCAGCACTTCAAAACGATTGCTGAAAAAGTGGATTTACCTGTCATTTTGTACAACGTACCTGGCCGTACGGTAGCTGATTTAGCCGGTGAGACTACCGTGCGCTTAGCTGGGGTGCCGGGCATTATCGGCATTAAAGATGCCACCGGCAATTTGGAGCGCGGCAGTGTACTGCTGGCTGAATTAAAGGCCGCAGGGCATGCCGATTTTGCAGTGTTGTCTGGTGATGACTTAAGTGCCATATTGCTGATGCTGATGGGCGGCAAAGGAAATATTTCGGTTACCGCCAATGTGGCCCCGCGCTTGATGCATGCGCTCTGTGCTGCCGCAATGGCCGACGATGTTGCAACAGCGCGGGCAATTCAATATCAGTTACTTGGGGTACATAAAGCCATGTTTACCGAGGCTAACCCGATCCCAGTGAAATGGGCGCTGCATCAAATGGGCAAGATTACAGCAGGCATCCGCTTGCCATTAACCCCACTCAGTCCCGCATTGCGCGATCCGCTTAAAAAAGCACTCATCCACGCTGGACTATTATGAAAAACGCATTTCTTATCACGCGCCGTACTGTAATTG
>DAIPIK010000060.1:0-7087 GCA_036770845.1 Polynucleobacter sp.
AGCGTCCACTTTCCCTCGAGAGGCAAATTAAACCAAGCCGATTGGGCCTGCTCTGGAGGCGTAACCAAGCGACCGTAATTGGTTTTCCCGCCTTCTGGTTTTAATACATAAAACGTAAAGTAGGAGGCAATCACCGGCAGAGCGCATGCAAACAACAGCAACAGCATTTGAATGCGGCCACGGCGGGTTTGTGCGTTTGGTATCGGCGCCTCATGTTGCGCCGCCGGTATCAACAGCTCTTTATTCTCCACTATCGTTCTACCTTTTTGTTGTTTGGCGAATTCGCAGCAAGCCATGAATCAACCAAAATAAGAAGGCACTCAGCGCGAGTGCAAACCACTGGAATGCATAAGCATAATGGCGTTCGACGCCGCTTGCTGCTGCGGTCCAATTACGCATTAAGCCATCCTTTTCCGAATCACCAATTTGCTTCAAAACAAAGGGGATTTGTTGCCACCGATGGCGCTCCGCCTCCTTGGTCAGGTCCAGATTTTGCTGTATCCGTACTGGGCTATTGCCACCCACTCCGCCATCGCCTAGCTCAAATACCCGGTCGGGCTGAGCAATACCGATTCCTTCGATTCGTAACTCACCACCGGGGGTATTGATCGGTGGTAGCGCTAAGCGATCCTCGCGATTACGAGGCGCCCAGCCGCGCTGAACCCAAATCACCGTATTGTCAAAACCAGCGACCTGAAACGGCATTAGCACATAGAATCCGGACTGGCCTGAGCCCGCCTTGGATGCTGACGCGCCAGGCTGTGGGCGGTTATCCAACCAAATCGCCTGATCAGCTAAAAACGCGCCTTCTACAACTAAGCGGCGACTATCGGCTTCGGCTAAAGTCCATTTTTGTTTTGTATTGAGATTAAGCGGTGGCAGCGCAATCTGGGATGTGAGTTTTTCTGCTTTGTCGATTTTTCCAGCAGCGCGGCTCATTTGCCAAAGGCCCGCGGCAATTCCGATCGACATCACCACAACCATGGCAATGGTTGGAATAAGGCGATTGTGGAGCAAGCTAGAAAGAATATTCAATGGTAGGATTCGCTTATGAAATGGATCATGCCTGCTGCCCTTTTACTGATTATTGCGAGCCTCGGCTCGGCTTTGTATTACATGATGAAAGACAAAGGCAATAGCTCACGGATGGTTCATTCACTCATGCTACGCATCGGCCTATCGATTGCTCTTTTCTTGGGCATTTGGCTTGCTTATTCTTTAGGCTATATCCAGCCCACCGGAATCAAAATCGGCCAATAAACTTGGCCGATGTCGTCTTCGGTTGAGCTCGCCATTGCTGGCTAGCTCATCCAGCGCTTACATCCAGTAGATAACGACGTAGAGTCCAAGCCAAACGACGTCAACAAAGTGCCAATACCAGGATGCACCTTCAAAGGCAAAGTGGTTGTCCGCAGTAAAGTCGCCGCGAATAGCTCTGCGCAAGACCACAGCCAACATCAATGCGCCTAAGAAGACGTGAAATCCATGGAATCCGGTCAACATAAAGAAGGTTGATCCGTAAACGCCCGATGTTAGCTTTAGATTTAAGTCTTGGTAAGCATGCATGTACTCATAAACCTGGAAGCCCAAGAATATCGCGCCCAAAAATACCGTTGCTGCGAGGCCCCATACGGCATGCTTTTGATTGTTCTCACGAATGGCATGGTGCGCCCATGTCACCGTTACGCCTGAACTCAACAAAAGCAAGGTATTAATGGTTGGGATCGGCCATGGGCCAATGGTTGAAAACTGCTCTACTAAGCCGGCAGGGCCATCGTTTGGCCATACTGCTGTAAAGGTAGGCCAGAGTAATTTACTTTCAATATCGCCAAGCCAAGGCATTGAGATACTGCGTGCATAAAACAATGCGGAGAAGAAAGCCGCAAAAAACATAATCTCCGAGAAAATAAACCAGCTCATCGACCAGCGATAGGACACATCGACGTTAATGCTGTTTTTACCTGAATTGGACTCGGAGATTGCATCGCCGAACCATTTGTAAAGCACAAACAGGACAGATACAACACTGGCAATCGTCAGAGGGGCGCCCCATGAATAGCCGTTTACCCAGCCAGTCATGCCGCTTCCAAAACCCAATAGGCCAATGCTAGCCATCACGGGGTGTCTAGATAGACTAGGAACGAAATAGTATGGGGTTGAATTAGACGACATTGTGCTCTCTCTATTTACTCAAAATTAGTATTAACTTGATACAACCATTTTTACAATCAACAACAAGGCAGCCATAAAAACAACTGCCCCCAAAATCCCAGCAAGGATGATGTGCACAAAACTCAAGCTGGCCGCATCATCTTGTAAACCTGACTGCTTACGCACTCCCAAAAATCCCCACATCACTGCCTTCATCGACTGCAGAAAACTACTTTGCTTTTTCATAAGGCAGTCTTCACTGATTGCGGCGTACTTGATCCGGCTGGCTTTATGCCCACGCCGAGCTCAAAAAAAGTATAGGACAAGGTAATTGTTTTCACGTCTTTGGGTAAATTGGGATCGATCACAAAAACCACCGGCATATCACGCATCTGGTGGGGGTTGAGCGTTTGCTGCTGAAAACAGAAACACTCCAACTTCGTAAAAAATTCGGTGGCAGCTTTGGGTGCATAACTCGGTATGGCCTGCGCCTCAACGGGTCGACTTAGATTATTCGATACCTTGTAAACAATTTCTGCCATCTCGCCAGGATGCACTTCGAGGTAGTTCTTCATTGGTTTAAATGAAAACGGGCCACGAGTATTGGAATCAAATTCAATGACGATCTTGCGTGAATAGTCGACTTGGGTATTTTCTAGCTTGGTTGCCCCATGAGCACGCACACCATAATTGTTTTTATTGGTCACAACATTAATACCAGTGACCTCACACAATGCTTTATAGAGTGGCACTAAAGCATAGCCAAAACCAAACATCAAAATGGAAGCCAGCAACAGCTTCAGCAGAATTTGGCGATTAATGGTTTTGATGTTGGCCATAATTTTTTAGGCCTTAACCCAACATCACCCGTTTCATCACAATGCCCATAAAGAAAACAAACGCGACGCTGAGCATAATCAGACCCAAGCGGCGGTTACGCGCTGCCTGAGCTGATTTATACATGTCTTTAGTTTCCTGTGGCACAGTGATGATTAGCTGACTTTTGGTGGTGTTTCAAAGGTATGGTAGGGCGCTGGTGAAGGCACAGTCCATTCTAGGCCCTTAGCGCCATCCCATGGGCTATCAGACGCCTTGATGCCATGACCACGGTAAGCGGGCATCACAACAAACAAGAGGAAATACACCTGCATCAAACCAAAGCCCAGACCGCCAATCGATGCAATCATATTGAAGTCCGCAAACTGCGTTGGGTAATCGGCATACCGGCGTGGCATGCCAGCTAAACCCAAGAAGTGCATTGGGAAGAAGGTGAGGTTAAAGAAAATCATGGAACCCCAGAAATGCACTTTGCCGCGGAACTCATCGGCCATGTAGCCAGTCCATTTTGGACACCAGAAGTAAAAGCCAGCAAACATCGCAAAGAGGGAGCCGGCTACCAACACATAATGGAAGTGGGCAACAACGTAGTAGGTGTCTTGCACACCGATATCAATTGGGGCTATTGCCAGAATCAGGCCTGTAAATCCGCCCATCGTAAACACGAAAATAAAGCCAACCGACCACAACATGGGAGTCTCGAATGTCATCGAACCTCTCCACATGGTTGCAACCCAGTTAAAGATTTTGACGCCGGTAGGTACCGCAATCAGCATGGTTGCATACATAAAGAACAACTGACCCGTCACTGGCATGCCAGTAGCAAACATGTGGTGCGCCCACACGATGAACGACAGAATCGCAATCGACGCTGTAGCGTAGACCATCGAGCTGTAACCGAATAAGGTCTTTCTAGAGAACGCAGGAATCACTTCACTAATAATTCCGAATGCTGGAAGAATCATGATGTAGACCTCTGGGTGACCAAAGAACCAGAAAATATGCTGGTACATCACAGGGTCACCACCGCCTACAGCGGAGAAGAACGAGGTACCAAAATGGCGATCGGTCAGAACCATCGTAATCGCGCCTGCCAACACTGGCATCACTGCAATCAACAAATAAGCTGTAATCAACCATGTCCATGCAAACATGGGCATCTTCATTAAGGTCATGCCAGGGGCACGCATGTTCAAGATGGTCACGATGATGTTAATCGAGCCCATGATGGAAGAAGCGCCGAGCAAGTGCAGGGCGAAAATCGCCATATCCATACCTGGGCCCATCTGCAATGTCAGCGGAGCATACAAAGTCCAACCGCCCGCTGGTGCGCCACCTGGTGCTAAAAATGAACCAAACAACAAGATAGCTGCTACGGGCAAAATCCAGAAACTAAAGTTATTCATCCGCGCAAAGGCCATATCGGACGCGCCGATCTGCAATGGAATCATCCAGTTTGCAAAACCCACGAAGGCCGGCATGATCGCACCGAACACCATCACTAGACCATGCATGGTCGTTAACTGATTAAAGAACTCGGGGCGCAGGTATTGCAAGCCAGGCTGAAATAACTCCAAACGAATGCCCAGCGCCATGACACCGCCTGCTAGCAAGCTGACAAAGGAGAAGATGAGGTACATCGTTCCAATGTCTTTGTGATTGGTTGCAAACAACCACCGACGCCATCCATGTGGCATGTCATGCGCGTGATCGTGCGCATGATCGTGTGCTGTATCGTGGGTAGTAGAGACTGTGCTCATGAATTGCTCCGTGATGGTTTTTTAATTAGGTTGTTATTTAGTCCGCGCTGCCATGAGGTCAGGTGTTTGATATACATCACCTGTTTTATTGCCCCACGCATTCCGTGTATAGGTAATTACTGCAGCGATATCGCCGTCTGAAATCACACCACCCCATTTCGGCATAGCGCCTTTGCCGTTGAGCATGATCTGAAAGTTGGCCTCTTTGGGGCCAAGCACAACCTTACTTCCATCTAATGCTGGGAACGAACCTGCACCCTTTCCATTGGCTTGATGGCAAGCTGCGCAGTTGGCTGCATACACTTTTGCACCACGGTCCATTTGCTCCGCTAAGGTATAAATCTTGCTTGGATCGTCTGCCAAGGCAGCCATTTCTTTTTTCTTTTCCTCTACCCATTTGGTGTAGTCCTCATCGGATACAACACGCACTACGATTGGCATAAAGGCATGTTGGGCACCACAAAGCTCGGAACACTGACCGCGATAGGTGCCAATCTTTTCTGCTTTAAACCAGGTATCGCGCACAAATCCAGGGATGGCGTCCTGCTTGACTCCGAACGCTTGCACTGACCATGCATGGATTACGTCATTGGCTGTAGTGATGATGCGGATCTTTTTATTGACCGGCACCACCATTTCGTTATCCACTTCCATCAAATACGTGTTTGATTTGGGTGCTAGGTTGTTGATGGATTCGCGTGAGGTCGACAGGGTGGATAAAAAGCTAATGCCTTCGCCTTCACCTTTAAGGTAGTCGTATCCCCATTTCCACTGATAGCCCGTAGTCTTAATGGTGATGTCTGCATTGGTGGTGTCTTTCATGGCCACTACCGTTTTGGTTGCTGGCAGTGCCATACCAATCACGATCAGAAGAGGGATGACCGTCCAAATGATTTCTACTGTGGTGCTTTCATGAAAGGAGGCTGACTTAGCGCCTTTCGATTTGCGGTGCTTAAGAATGGAATAGAACATCACCCCGAACACGCCTATGAAAATCACGGTACAGATGACTAGCATCATCCAATGCAGCCAGTGAATTTCGGCCATGATTTTGGTTGCTGCTACGGGGAAATTAAGCTGATTTACTGCAGGTCCGCCGGGCATATCCTGATTCGCAAATACCGTTCCGGTACTCATTGAGGCAAGGGTTAAGAGCAGCGCTCTATTGGCTTTTCCAAGTAAATTCATCTTTATCTCTGTTAATAATCGTAATTTTTTAAATGCATCACCACGCATAAATAAGGCAAAAGCAAGCTGGCTTTACGTTTTGATGCGTAATTATAGGGTTTCTTATCGTAATCAACAATCTACATACTCGCTGAAGGGAATCAATAATGACCTTACTTAAAAATAAAGTAAGCACTTACTCTTAATGAAGATACTACCTGCTCTTACGTTGAATTTGATCCGGCGAAATAAAGGCCAAAGTGTCCTTTGTTCCTGACAGGTGTTTACCGACCACCCAAGCGTGTCCATACACCACTTCAAGGGTCATTTTTTGCGGTAAATGCACAGTTTTATCTGCAGTGATTGCCTCCACCTGCTGCGCTGACAAAAGTCCAAGAGCTAGAGCATCCCGAAGATAAAGAGCGTCGGATTCGTATTCTAGATAAAGGTATTCCATGTCCATTACCGGATCCGAGAATCGGCTTTCTACTAGCGCATCCCCCAAATCGTGCATATCCCATGCCCCAGGCAGAGCTGATAATGGTGGTCCATCTATGGCATCGTATTGCATTGCACGCAACTCTTTACCAGTATCCGGGCCCAGGTAGCTGAAGGAAAAAAGACCACCCTCACGCAAGACCCGCCACGCTTCCTGAACGACCCATTTAGGCTGATCTAAAGAATGAATCCATAAATTACTAAACACCATGTCTTGTGATTGGTCCGCAAGAGCGAATCTACCCTCACTCATTTTTGGGAAGCGCGATAGGCCATTGGTAATAAAGCCGCACATTCGAGCTAACTGCATTTTTGTCAAATCGGCCCAGCCGAGATCTGACTGTGGAACGCTTGAGAGTGCCGCTTTTGGGAATCGTTTGGCCAAGCGATTGGCATGTATTCCAGGCGCATCCGGAATGATCAATAGTGAGCGCGGCTGATGTTTGAGCAGCTCCAGCTTTTGCATCATGCGCAAGGCAATATCGTCTTTAAGCCATCTTAATGATCGGGTCATGCGCTCAGTATACTCAGCGCCCCATGCATTTTTTACACACCCTCTTTCAGCATTTATTGCCTACCGCATGCATCGTGTGCACCCGCCATCAAACCAAAATGGTGTGCCCTGCTTGCTTCGCGTTTTTAGAAAACCAATCGCTCTTTCATTACCCCTGCTG
>DAIPIK010000061.1:0-7065 GCA_036770845.1 Polynucleobacter sp.
AGTCAGCTAAACCAATCGGCGCGGAACGATGCGGCGCAAGATAGAGCCAACCCCAATGTCGATCGGGAAAGTCTGCAAGAGAATGCTCTCCGCAGCCAGGCTCGTTCGGATGCTAATCAAGATCGCTTTGGCGGTGACCGCGGTGGCTATGGTGGTGGTCGAGGCGGTTTTGGTGGCGGCCATTTTGGTGGCTTTCGGCGCTAACCCATACAGAAAATACAGCTCAATATGAATATCTTCCATTTTTTTCACTACCTGCGGCGCGCCACAGTACTCTTTGCGGCAAGTAGCGCAATAACGACCAGCGCATTAGCGCAAACCCCTCTACCGAATAGCGATGCATCTACGGCTGCATTTGTAGCGCTTTGCCAAAATCGAGCCGACGTGGAAGCACAAAATTTTTGTTTTGGTTTTGGCGAGGGCGTCTATCAATCCTTCATGATGCAACGCAGCCCGAATGCCAAGCCAACGATTTGCGTGCCCAAGGGGATGTCGCGTGATACCGTGCTCTCTGATTTTTTGGTGTGGACGCAAGCCCGCCCGCAATACAACGGGGACTATGCTGCTAAAACCATCATTCGCTTTTTAAGTAGCCGCTACCCATGCGCTAAAACGCCGTAAAGCAATCTCGTTTAAATCGAGACCACTTTATTGGGGTTGAGAATATTATCTGGATCGAGCGCGCGCTTGATCGCTTTCATCATGTCGTGGGCGACTGCACCGCGGTGCGCACGCAAACCATCGAGTTTGAGTTGACCGACGCCATGCTCAGCAGAGATCGAGCCCCCGCATAGTTCAACCTGCGCATAGACCAGCTCATGAATCGCAGTTTCTTCAGCTGAATTAAATGCGTGGGGGTCAACACCCTTGGGCGGCGCAATGTTGTAATGCAAATTGCCATCCCCAAGATGCCCAAAGTTAATAATCCGAATACCGGGGTATGCGCTGCGCATCAACGCATCAGTACTGTGCATAAATTGATCTAAGCTCGACAGGGGCAGGGTGATGTCGTGTTTTAAGTTTGCCCCTTCTTGGGCTTGGGCGAGGGTGATGTGTTCCCGCATTTGCCAAAAGGCCTGCGCTTGCGATAGATTGCTCGCAATGATGGCATCCGATACCAAGCCTTCTTCCAAGGCGGTCTCTAATATTTGTTCTAGCAAGAGCCGAACGTGCTCTTCACTCTCATGATCGGATAACTCAATCAGGATGGTGTAAGGCGGGTTATTGCTTAGCGGATTGGCCATCTGCGGAAAATGGCTGGCGCACAGATCCAAGGACTCTTGCGTCATCATCTCAAATCCGGTGAGGAGCGATGCCGCTCGCTGTTGAAATAAACCCAAGAGGGCAATTGCCGACGGAATGTCGCTGGTAGCAACGAGGGTAGTCCACTGCGATAAGGGGAGTGGATATAACTTCAATACAGCTGCAGTAATAATGCCGAGCGTTCCTTCTGAGCCAATGAAGAGATCGCGCAAGTCATATCCGGTATTGTCTTTGCGTAGCCCTTTAAGACCATGCCAGATTTCCCCTTGCGCAGTGACGACTTCTAAGCCTAAACACAGGTCCCTGGCATTGCCATAACGCAAGACATTCGTGCCGCCGGCATTGGTTGCTAAATTACCGCCGATCATGCAGCTGCCTTCCGCCCCTAAGCTGAGGGGAAAGAGGTGACCTGCCTCAGCAGCTACTTCTTGAATCGATTGCAAAATGCAGCCGGCTTCCACCGTCATGGTTTGATTGGCGATGTCGGTGCTGCGAATGCGGTTCATGCGTTTGAGGCTAAGAACGATTTCATGGCCGCTGGGGTAAGGAGTAGCGCCACCACAAAAGCCGGTATTGCCACCTTGCGTCACGATCGGCACTTTAGCAGCAATGCAGCACTTCACAACGGCAGCAACTTCTTCTGTACTGGCAGGCATCACTACGGCTATTGCTTTGCCGGTGAAGCGCTTGCGCCAATCCGTTAAAAAAGGCGCCTTGTCGTCCGCGCTGGTCAAGACGTAATTCGGCCCCACAATCGATTGCAATTCAGCGACAAAAGATTCGGTATGCATGGCTTGTTTAACTACGGTGTGGGTTGCTGATCAGATTGCTGCTTGGATTGCAATTCTTTTTCTTTTTTCTGCCGTTTGTATTCTTGCTTGAGTGGCTTTAAATACATCAGCACGGCAATAAAACCAATCAGACTGAGGAGCGTTTCTAAAACGGCCATCCAAAAATTGGCACCGGTTTCAAATAAGCGCACTAAGCCTTCGGTCATGTAAATCAAGATCAGCATCGAGGCCCATTGCATGGTGTAGTTCTTGGCTTTCCAGATGCCCGGTATAGCAAAGAGCAAAGGCAAGCCTTTGAGCGCCATCCACGAGCCACCGGGTCTTAAGGGAGCAATAAACCATTCCCATGCCACGCAAAGAATAAAGAGCGCAGCGAAAGCAGCGCTTGCGATTAAGACGTATTTATCTTTCGCCTCAATTGACTGCAGTAAGGAGTCTTGAGAATCTGCCATTAGGGTGCTGACCGCAATTGCAAGGCAATTTGCGCTAAGCGCTTGCCTTGGGCAATCGCTAGACGCTTTTCTTCTGGGCTAATGGGCGCACGGCCATCGGCGTGGGCTAAGTGCGTTACGCCGTAAGGACTGCCGCCAGTCGAGGTGGTCATCAGGTCTGGCTCGCTGTACGGTAAGCCGACCATGAGCATGCCGTGGTGTAGAAGCGGAATCATCATGCTCAGTAAAGTCGTTTCTTGACCGCCATGCAAGCTGCCGGTGCTGGTAAAAACGCAGGCGGGTTTGCCGCTCAGTGCGCCGCTGAGCCACTGTGCGCTACTGCCATCCCAAAAGTATTTCATCGGGGCAGCCATATTGCCAAAGCGAGTGGGTGAGCCCAGTGCTAAACCAATGCATTCTTCTAAGTCACGGTATTCCGCATAAGGCGCTCCATCCGCTGGCACTGCGGGCTCGGTTGCTTCGCAGACACTCGAGACGGCGGGTACACAGCGCAGCCGAGCGCTTGCACCAGGGACGGATTCAATGCCCTCCGCAATCAGCCGAGCCAAATCCCGGGTGGCGCCATAGCGGGAGTAAAACAGCACCAATATGTCAGCAGTATTCATCAATCAAAGCCCATTCTTCTTCGCTAATTCCGTTCAATCATGGCCGCATGCCTTTTAATCTCTTATGATACGGCGATGCAGCTCATTCGTAATCCCCAATTATGGCTTGCTTTGGCTCGAGAGTTAGGTCAGCGCAATCGCCACCTGCTGCTAAATCAAGTAGCGGGCAGTCTGGCCTTTACGACGACCTTAGCCTTGGTGCCGATGTTTACGGTCGGATCCATCTTGATTGGCTACGTGCCGCAGGTGATTGAGATGAAATACGCCCTACAAGAATGGGTATTGAATACCTATTTGCCGGGCGGTATTAATCAGCCCATTTTGCGTTACATCGATCAGTTTTCTGAAAAAGCCAAGGGCTTAACCTTGTTTGGTTTGGCAGGCTTATTAGTGACGACGGTGCTCACGATGGCGGTGATTGAGAAGGCCTTTAATCAGATCTGGCAGATTAAAGCCAAGAGGCCATTTTTGAGACGGACGGCAATCTATTTTTCGGCGACCGTTCTAGGCCCCCTTGTATTGGGTATTGGCATTTACCTCAGCGGGTGGTTGTTAAGTGCAACCCAGGGATTGACCGACGCAGTCTCCATTCGGTTTGAGGTCTTTGCCTTACTTATTCCGCTTTTGCTCACCATCAGTTTGTTTACCTTGGTATACAAAGTATTGCCATTCACCTTGGTTGCCTGGCGCGATGCCTTGATCGGTGCCTTGTTCGCCGCGATCGTATTTGAGTTCATGAAATACGGCTTTGGCTTTTTTGTGACGAAAGTACCGTTTTATAAAACCGTCTACGGCACCTTTGCCATCCTGCCATTGGCGCTGATTTGGATTTACGTGACGTGGTGGGTGACCTTGGCTGGCGCATTGCTCGTCGCCAATATGCCCTTGATTCGTTCTGGCTTATTGCAGACGAAGCAGCCGATGTAAGGTGGATTCCGTCTTGCAAGCACCTGCGCTTAGGGCTATATTGGAAGCAGTGTGCGGCAACCATTGGGCAGCAATCGATTAAGGAGCAATCATGAAAGTCAGTGATATTTTGCAGGTAAAGGGCAGTGTGCTCTATACCGTAGCCCCCGATGCTCCCTTGCAAACCGCGATTTTGGTCATGAGTGAACATGACATTGGCTCCTTGGTGGTCATGGACCATGAGAAGCTCATTGGGATATTGACTTTCCGTGAGGTGATTAAGACCTTGGCATCGCATCGCGGTACCGTTGATGGGCTTGCCGTCCGTTCAGTAATGAGTGCGAATCCCTTAACCTGCTCGATGGATACCGATCTCGATGAGGTCCGCCGCATTATGCTCACCCAGCATGCACGCTATTTGCCGGTAGTCGACCAGCAGGTCTTGATGGGGGTGATTTCCTTTTACGACGTGGCGAGGGCCGTAGTCGAGGCTCAGGACTTTGAAAACTCCATGCTCAAGGCTTACATTCGGGATTGGCCTAGCGATGAAACGGAAAAAACCGCAAACTAAGCCCCCAATGCCAGCAATGCCATAATGGCGGTATGTCTGGAAATACCTTAGGCCTTCTCTTTAGCGTCACTACTTTTGGGGAATCCCACGGCCCTGCTATTGGTGCGGTGGTTGATGGTTGCCCACCGGGAATGCTGCTGAGTGAAGCCGATTTACAGCACGACTTGGATCGTCGTAAGCCAGGTACATCGCGCCATGTAACTCAGCGTAAAGAAGAGGACCGGGTCGAAATTCTGTCGGGCGTATTTGAAGGGAAGACAACCGGAACACCCATCGCACTCTTGATTCGCAATACCGATCAGCGCAGCCAGGATTACAGCAGCATTTTGCAAACCTTTCGGCCCGGCCATGCCGACTATGCCTATCATCACAAGTATGGCTTCCGAGATCCGCGTGGGGGTGGTCGCTCTTCAGCGCGATTAACAGCGCCGGTAGTAGCCGCCGCAGCAATTGCAAAAAAATGGCTGAACGAGCAGTATGGCACTCGCATTTACGGTTACATGAGCCAATTGGGTGAACTTGCTGTGCCCTTTGAGGATGCAGAGCACATCGAGCGCAATCCCTTCTTTGTGGCTAACAATTCAATGCTTTCCCAGCTCGAAGACTATATGGATAGTCTGCGCAAAGCAGGCGATTCCTGTGGCGCTAGGATTGAAGTGCGCGCAACGCACGTCCCCATGGGCTTGGGTGAACCTTTATTTGATAAGCTCGATGCCGATATTGCCCATGCCATGATGGGTATCAATGCGGTGAAGGGCGTTGAGATTGGTGCTGGTTTTGCGGCGGTATCGCAGCGTGGTAGCGAGCATGGCGATGAGTTGCATCCCGATGGCTTTGCGAGCAATCACTCGGGCGGCACATTGGGCGGCATTAGCACCGGACAAGACTTACGCGTTGCGATTGCGATCAAACCAACCTCGAGCATCATGAGTCCGAAAGAATCGATTGATCTCGATGGCAAGCCGATGACGGTACAAACCAAAGGGCGGCATGATCCCTGCGTTGGCATTCGGGCAACCCCGATTGCCGAGGCCATGTTGGCATTGGTTTTGATGGACCATGCTTTGCGTCATCGTGCCCAGTGCGCCGATGTTCAGGTAGCCATGACCGCAATTCCAGGCGCTCGTCCTGGTGCGCAGTCTTCCTAAAGCAACCCTACGCATGACGCTATCGGTACGCTGGGCCTTCGGGTCCTTTTTCTTTTTGTACTTTGCCTACGTCGGACTGATTTCGCCTTTTGCTAGCCTGTATTTTTTAGATAAAGGATTTAGTGCGATCGAGATTGCGGTATTGATGTCGATGCTGCAAGTCACGCGGATCTTGGGGCCCTTTTCGTGGGGCTGGTTATCGGACTACCTCTCCAATCGCATTGGCATTATTCGCTTTTGCGCAGCGCTTGCTAGCCTCGTGTTCTTGTGCATCTTTTTTCTGGAAAGTTACATCGCTTTTTTTGTGTGGATGTTTATTCTGCACACCATCTTAAGCAGTCTGACTCCGCTGGGGGAGGCTGCTACGGTGCATGCTTTGTTTAAAGACAACTCGTTTGATAAGCGCTATGGGCGTCTGCGCTTATGGGGTTCCATTGGTTTTATCTGCATGGTACTTTTGGCCGGTGAATTTTTTGATCGCTATGGCATTGCCTGGTTTCCGTGGATTGGCGCCGCAGTACTTTTTATACTGGCAATTGATACCTGGTGCATGCGTGAACCGAAGCTCGATCGTCGACCGATGGTGCGCGGAGAGTTGCGTAGTGTTTTAGTTAATCCCGATGTTCGTTGGTTTTTGGTCTCGGGTTTTTTTATGATCTTTGCCCACGCTGCCTTGTACGTATTCTTCTCCTTGTACCTGGTTAACCTCGGATACGACAAATGGGAGATTGGCCTCTTTTGGGCCCTGGGCGTTTTTGCGGAAGTGGTTTTCTTTTACTTCCAGAGCAAGGTGCTGAGTAAACTCGATCCTGAAGTCGTGCTGCAAGCGACGTTTGGTATGGGGGTCGTGCGCTTTATGTTGATCGCCTTGTATCCGACGACTGCCGTATTGATTCTGGCGCAGGTATTGCATGCGGGCACCTTTGCGGCGCACCACAGTGCCAGCGTCAAACTGATTCAGCGCTGGTTCTCAGGCCCCTTGCAAGCCCGTGGTCAGGCCCTGTTCACCACCGTATCGTATGGCTTAGGCGGAACACTTGGCGGCCTTGCTGCTGGCTGGGTTTGGGAAGCGTTGCAGCCACGGGATGTGTTTGTGATGTCGGCGTTGGCTTGCGGCCTCGCGGGCCTCGCCATTCAGAAAGTACGCTCCCACACTACCTAGCTTGGAACAAACTCCATGCAGGCGTCTAGTAATTACATCGATGAATAGTTAGGACCGCCGCCCCCTTCGGGTGTAATCCAAATAATGTTTTGCGTGGGGTCTTTGATGTCACAACTCTTGCAGTGCACGCAGTTTTGCGCATTGATTTGCAATTGCGATTCACCATT
>DAIPIK010000062.1:0-7002 GCA_036770845.1 Polynucleobacter sp.
CAAGCCATTAACTTATCCAATGCTGCAGGACTAATATTGCCAGCCACAGCCACCGTTTTACCGGCACGTTCACACAACTGACCCACTAGCGCCGTTGTTGTTGTTTTGCCATTCGTTCCAGTAATGGCGATAACTTTAGGTTGGTAAGTCCAACCCTCGTGATCCACTGCCTCTGCAATCGATTCCCGCTCGAGTGCTGCAATGCCGCGCGCAAAGAACTCGATCTCACTCCATACGGGAATGCCTTTTTCCTGTGCTGCTGCCAAAATTGATTGTGCTGGCTCTGCAATCGGCGCTAGTCCCGGCGATATACCAATCACATCAATGCGATCTAACATACTGGCGTCCCAGCTACCAAAATGCATGTCTGTTAGACCAGCAAACTCCAATTCGCTTAGCTGCGCGCGTTGCTTTTCATTGAGGGTGCTTCGCTCGCGGGTATCAAGCAAGCGGGTTTGCGCACCATGACGCAAGCACCACTTCGCCATTGCGATTCCAGATTCACCTAGCCCCAGAATTAAAAAGCGTGTTGGCTCGACTGAGAGCGCTTGCGCTCTACTCAGCTCAGGGCATACAAAAGGATCTTTTACATTGCGCATCGTGTACTGATTACCGTAATTTCAAGCTTGATAAACCAACCAACACCAACAAAATAGTGATGATCCAAAAACGAACAACAACTTGGGTTTCACGCCAGCCACCCAGTTCAAAATGGTGATGCAGTGGGGCCATCCGAAAAATGCGGCGTCCTTCGCCATAGCGTTTTTTGGTGTACTTAAACCAAATCACCTGCATCATCACGGAAACCGTTTCGGCGACAAAAATACCGCCCATCACAAATAAAACAATCTCTTGACGCACAATGACCGCAATGGTTCCAAGAGCGCCGCCTAGAGCCAAAGCGCCAACATCGCCCATAAAAACCTGCGCAGGATGGGTGTTGTACCAAAGGAAAGCAAGCCCCGCTCCACCCATAGCGCCACAGAAAATCATTAATTCACCCGCACCTGGAATAAACGGAAACAGCAAGTACTTAGCGTAGATCGCGTTACCCATCACATAGGCAAATGCGCCCAGTGCAGCGCCCACCAAAATCACAGGCATGATGACTAGGCCATCAAGGCCATCCGTCAAGTTCACCGCATTACTGCTACCAACGATTACCAAGTAACTCAAAATGATGAAACCCATCACTCCAAGCGGATAGCTCACTTCTTTAACAAATGGAAGATAGAGGTTTGATTTAGCCGGCAGGTCCAATGAAAAACCGCTCTGCACCCAATCAATGAATAACTGCAGTACTTTTAAGTTATTGACCTCAGATACAGAAAAAGCTAGATAAATCGCAGCAAACAATCCAATCACGGTTTGCCAGAAAAACTTTTCGCGCGACGCCATTCCTTTGGGATCTTTGTGGGCAACTTTACGGTAATCGTCTACCCAACCAATCAAGCCAAAACCAAACGTAACCAGCATCACAATCCATATAAATCGATTAGTGAGGTCAGCCCATAAAACACACGAGGTAAATATGCCAATCAGAATAAGCACGCCGCCCATGGTTGGGGTTCCGGATTTGACTAAATGCGTTTGCGGTCCATCGGTACGGACTGCCTGGCCCATTTTTAACTCAGTCAATCTGCGAATAACCCAAGGACCTGAAATCAGTCCAATTAATAATGCTGTCAATGTCGCCATCACCGCGCGAAAGGTAATGTAATTAAACACTCGGAAAAAACTGTAATCGTCTTGCAACCACTGCGCCAAGATTAAGAGCATGCTTTAACCTCCGCCAGCGTATCTTTTAACGCCGCTACTACTCGCTCCATGCGCATAAAACGCGATCCTTTTACTAGGACTGCGTATGGCTGAGATGCTGATGCGCCTTCAGAAAATAAATCGGCAACGTTTGCGGCGCGTGCATTTAAGGCATCGATTGTTTCAAAATGGATCGCTGCATTACTACTTCCTATGCGCCCATTAAATTCATTAAAACCGTGTACTGAAGCCTGCGTTTGCTCTCCCAGTGCCCATAAGTGCACAATGCCACGTTCTGCGGCATACGCCCCCACCTCATAATGAAACTCTGGGCCTTTGGATCCCACCTCACCCATATCGCCCAGAACCAAACAGGTTTTTTGGCTAGCCCGACTTAGGGCGTCAATTGCTGCACGGACTGAGTCAGGGTTGGCGTTATAGCTGTCATCAATCAAGAGGCAAGCGCCCAATTGGTTTGCCATCATTCGGCCACTGACCGCTTGAAATGATTCCAATCCGAGACGAATAGCCTCTAGATCTACCTTTGCAGCTAAGGCTACAGCCGTAGCAGCAAGGGCGTTGCGAAGATTATGTTCGCCAAGCACGGAAAGCATTACTTGAATAAGGCCTGCACTTGTTTTTATTTCTAGCCTACCGTCCTCTAAAAGAGTGCCGCTGACTGCTGCAGCGCCATCTAACGCAAAATCAATGGTGTGACGCCCATTGGCTTTTTTGCGCCAATAGGCACTGAATGGGCTATCTGCCGGAAAAACCGCAATGCCATCCGCTGGTAGTGCTGCGATTGCATCCGCATGCTCATGCGCAACCGCATCAACGGTCTCCATAAATTCTTGATGCTCGCGCTGGGCATTATTGATCAGCGCAATCGATGGCTTGGCAATGTTAGCGAGGTATGCTGTCTCGCTAGGATGATTCATTCCGAGTTCAATTACAGCCAATCGATGATGCTCACGCAACCGCAATACCGTCAGCGGTAGACCAATATCATTATTCAAGTTGCCAGGCGTAACCAGAGTTGCTTCTTTCCCCACAGCTGCACTAAATATGGCTGCGATCATCTCTTTCACGGTAGTCTTACCGTTACTACCAGTTACTACGGCCAGCGGCAATGTAAATTGCTGTCGCCACGCCGCAGCAAAGTCACCTAAACCAATTCGTGTATCGGCAACGCATACTGCGGGGAGCTGATTTGGGCATGCCTTCTCATCTTCAATCAGTGCAGCACTTGCTCCAGTAGCACTAACCTCATCCAAAAATTGATGTGCATCAAAGCGCTCGCCCCTGAGTGCAATGAAGAGGGATCCACTCTCAATTGCCCTACTGTCAGTGGAAATGGAATTAATTGGATGGCTTTGCGCCGCCACCTCAGAAATATTGATCAATTTACTGGATGGTAAAAATGCATGAATTTGGCCCAGGGTCGTCATCGCCATCAGACGGATCCTCCACTGGCTAATAGAACATGTTCTTGATCTGAAAAATCCACTTTTCTACCATTAATCTCTTGGCTTGTTTCGTGGCCTTTACCTGCAATCAATACAACATCATTAACCTCTGCGTGCCGAACCCCGCTGAGAATTGCTGCTGCACGATCTAAGATGACTTCCACTGATTTGCCATTACTCATTCCAGCTTGAATATCTGCGCTAATTTTTTCTGGACTCTCGGAGCGTGGGTTATCACTGGTCAAAATAGTATGGTCAGCTAACTCTGCAGCAATCTGACCCATAAGTGGTCGCTTGCTCGGATCGCGATCGCCGCCACAACCAAAAATGCACCATAGCTTTCCTGATCGCTGGCTTGCGATCGGACGCAGGGTCTGCAAGACTTTTTCTAATGCATCTGGGGTATGGGCATAGTCAACAATAACCAATGGGCCAGCGCTACGCGAGTTGCCGAGCACTATTTCCATTCTTCCGCTAACCGGATTTAAGAGTGCCAAGCGCTTAGCTGCCTCAAGCACATCCATACCGCTGGCCAAAAGACAGGCCCAGACTGCAAGGCAATTACTTAAATTAAAGTCCCCAACAACCGGAACACTGACTTCAGTCTTGCTGCGGTCTTGCCACTCAAACATACCGCGATAGCCATTCTCTTTAAACTGCATGCCACTCGAAAAAATAGCATGCAGTCGCTTACCAAACTTTTCAAAACTGGCAAAGGCATTACGGTCAACCGCATAGCCCCACACCTGGACGCCTGTCTTCGCCAATAACTGCATGGCCAATTCACGGCCCAAAGGATCTTCCAAGTTAATGACTGCATTCTGTAAACCGGGGAACTGAAACAAACGAAACTTGACTGCTGCATATTCCGCCATACTGCCGTGGTAATCCAAATGATCTTGACTCAAGTTAGAAAACACAGCGGTGGTGAATTGCACGCCATGAACGCGCCCTTGCTCTAGTGCGTGTGAGGAGACCTCCATGGCAATGTACTTTGCATTGGAATCCAAAAGTGCTTTTAGTTCGGTTTGTAAGCGCGCAGCATTTGGTGTGGTGTAGCCGGTAGCCTCCAAGTGCCCTGGAAAGCCAATGCCTAAGGTGCCAATTACAGCCGCGCGCGACTTTGGACGATCTAAGGCCTGAGAAAGCCATTGCGTGATACTAGTCTTCCCATTTGTCCCGGTCACCCCAAATACCATCATTTGAGTACTCGGATTGCCATACCATTCGGAGCAAATTGGCCCAGCGTGGATCGATAAATTCTCTAGCGCAAAACAACGTGGATCATTCAGAGCTGGAATTTCTTCTATATTCCCTGGGTCATAAATAACCGCAGTGACCCCCGCAACTAATGCGTCTGCAATATAAGGACGGCTATCCTGTATGGCTGTACCATGCCCTACCCGGTAAGCAAGAAAGATATCGCCCGCCTTAATTTGCCGTGTATCGCTCACGATGCGCGCCGTTGGCAAAGCTAATCGCCGCAGTTGATCTATGGCTTGCTTTGGCTTAATCAATGTAGTCATCATTGCGTTAACACGACGCGTTGAATTGGGGCTGCCGAACCGGGCTTAATCGCATCATCCCGCTGCACCATATTTTTAACTGTGCTATCTGGCGCAACATTCATTGCACGCAGCGTTTCAGAGACAATGGTTGAAAAAATAGGCGCCGCAACTTGGCCGCCATAGTAGCCATTTGCAGTGGGCTCATCGACCATCACCGCCACCACAATCCGTGGGGCACTTATCGGGGCAATGCCTGTGAAATAAGCCAAGTATTTATTGGTTGAATACCCTTTACCCGCAACCTTATGGGCTGTACCTGTTTTTCCGCCAACACGATAACCCTCGGCATGGGCCTTAATTGCGGTGCCGCCTGCTTCAGTTACTGATTCCAGCATGCTGCGCATCTCGATAGCAGTTTTTGCTGAGATAACGCGTACACCAGCTTTGTAATCAGGGCTGTGTTCTATTGTGACTGGAACCAACTCGCCATCGCGAGCAAAGATGGTGTAGGCCCGAGCCATCTGAAAAAGGGATGTCGATATGCCATAGCCAAAAGCAATCCGCGCTTGATCCGTTGGCATCCATTTTTGATGGGGATGCAATCGGCCCGCAACCGCCCCTGGAAATCCAACCTTTGGCGTCTGTCCAAATCCAACGGCAGTGAATAAGTCCCACATCTCGCTGGCGGGCATATTCATTGCTAACTTTGAGGTGCCAATATTGCTTGATTTTTGGATGACTTCTGCCACCGTCAACGATGGATAAAGGTGTGTATCGGTAATTGGCTTGGGCCCAACCAAATACTTAGCGCCGATCGTCATCACCGTATTGGGATTTACTTGCCCCTTTTCCATCGCGAGCGCAACCGTAAATGGCTTAATGGTTGAGCCCGGCTCAAAGGTGTCGGTCATGACGCGATTGCGCAACTGTTCGCCACTTAATATTTTGCGATCATTAGGGTTATAGCTTGGCCAATTCGCGAGCGCTAAAATTTCCCCGGTCTGTACATTGATAACGACAGCTCCAGCCGCTTTGGCACGATGCTTTTCTACCGCATCTTTTAAGGCGTTGTAGGCAATGTATTGAATCTTGCTATCGACCGAAAGTTTTAAATCCTTGCCGTTTTGCGGTAACTGTAAAACACCCATATCCTCGACGATGCGCCCGAGGCGATCAACTACGACACGTCGTTTACCTGTGCTTGCGGCTAAATCGTTTTCACGCGATAACTCCATGCCCTCTTGTCCATGATCTTCGACATTGGTGAAACCAACAACGTGCGCCATTGCCTCGCCCTCAGGATAAAAGCGACGAAACTCATTATTCAATCCAATGCCTGGAATTTCTAACTTCCGGATTTGTTGCGCTATGACTGGATCAACTTGGCGCTTTAAAAAAACCTGATTGCGCTCATCTTTTAATTTTTTTCTTACATCCACTTCGCGCATTTGAAGTAGATTAGCGAGCTGTTTGATTTTTTCATCGGACAAATCTTTTGGCACAGTATCGTTATAAGCAATTACCGCCTTTGCCTCAAGGCTAGTTGCAATGACCTGGCCGTTTCGATCCAATATCTTTCCGCGGCTAGCCGACATCTCGAGCTCACGCTGCGTTCCCTTAACAGCCTTTGCTTCATAGAACGCATTCCCTGGTCCCTGAATCCAGAGTGCGCGCACGACCAAAGCAGTAAATGCCACGAATAGCATAAATAGCATTAAGCGCGACCGCCACATCGGTAGACGCAAGACTAAATTGGGTGTGGTTGAGAATCCGACTCGCTTCACCGATCTTCTCGCAGATAAATGGTTCGATTGGGTGAGATGGGGCTCATATTGAGTTGATTGCGAGCAGCATCCCGAATGCGCGCTGATTTCGATAAATTACGCTGCTCGTATTCAAGGCGAAGCCATTCTTGATTTAGTTTTCGCTCTTCAATTTGCGCCCGCTCAATTGCAGTAACCAACTTACGGCCGCGCTGCTGCGCCGATACGAGCGAGAGCGCACAGATTAAAAGTAAGGCCAGTAGGGTCAGGGTGGCACGATTCATTGGCTCACCTGTCTTCGGTAAATCAGGCCAGCCTCGAGGCTGCGCTTTTGCGCTACGCGCATTACTGCCGAGCGTGCGCGCGGGTTTTCGCTTACTTCAGCACTACTTGGTTTGACTCTAGAGATGAGCTCCAATTCGCCCTGCGGCAAATCTTTTGCGCGAATTGGTAAACCGCGCGGCACCTCGACTGCTGAGTGCATTTGCATAAACTGCTTGACGATGC
>DAIPIK010000063.1:0-6982 GCA_036770845.1 Polynucleobacter sp.
GCAATATCGGATCCTCAAGACGTCGCCCGCGTAGAAGACCGCACCTTTATTTGCTCACAACATAAAGATGACGCTGGCCCTACAAATAACTGGATGGCTCCAGACGAAATGCGCGCAACATTAAAGCCTTTATTTGCGGGCTGCATGCGCGGCAGAACCATGTATGTGGTTCCCTTTTCAATGGGCCCCATTGGCTCACCGATTGCACACATTGGTGTAGAGCTATCGGACAGCCCATATGTAGCCATCAATATGCGCATCATGACCCGCATGGGGCGCGCGGTGATTGATCAGCTCGGCAGCAGCGGAGAATTCGTGCCCTGCGTTCACACTGTAGGTAAGCCGCTCGAGGCTGGCGAAAAGGATGTGGTCTGGCCCAATAACCCAACCAAATACATTGTTCATTACCCCGAGACCCGTGAGATCTGGTCTTTTGGTTCAGGTTATGGCGGCAATGCCTTGCTGGGCAAGAAGTGCTTTGCCTTACGTATTGCGTCTACCATGGGTCGAGACCAGGGCTGGTTTGCAGAGCACATGCTCATTCTTGGCGTTACCTCGCCACAAGGAAAGAAATACCACATCGCAGCCGCATTCCCATCGGCCTGCGGCAAAACCAATTTCTCCATGATGATTCCTCCGAAGGGGTTTGAGGGCTGGAAGGTAACCACCATCGGCGATGACATTGCCTGGATTAAGCCGCGCAAAGATGCTGCAACCGGCAAAACACGTTTTTATGCCATCAATCCAGAGTCGGGTTACTTCGGTGTTGCGCCAGGAACTAACCTTAAAACAAATCCCAATTGCATCGACTCACTAAATCAAGACGTCATCTTCACCAATGTGGCCCTGACCGATGACGGCGATGTGTGGTGGGAGGGCTTGACCGAAACGCCACCAGCGCATTTAATCGACTGGCAAGGAAAAGATTGGACTCCAGCAGATGGAGCGGCCGGCAGAAAAGCCGCCCACCCCAATTCCCGTTTCACCATGGCAGCAACCAACAACCCAGCCGTTGATCCCAACTGGAATGATCCGGACGGCGTGCCGATTGATGCATTTTTGTTTGGCGGTCGCCGCTCTACTACCGTACCGCTGGTGAGTGAAGCCCGAGACTGGGAAGAGGGCGTTTATATGGCCGCCACCATGGGCTCCGAAACCACTGCAGCCATCACGGGTCAAGTCGGCGTCGTGCGCCGCGACCCCTTTGCAATGCTCGCATTTGCTGGCTACAACATGAGCGATTACTTCCAGCATTGGCTTAGCCTTGGCAAAAAATTAATGGCATCGGGCGCAGAGCTGCCCAAGATTTATTGCGTCAACTGGTTTCGTAAGAACGACGCTGGTCAGTTTGTGTGGCCCGGCTTTGGAGAAAACATGCGCGTCTTGGCTTGGATTCTTGAGCGTGTCGATGGCAAAGCAAAGGGCAAGGAAACCATTTTTGGCATCTGTCCTGAGTATCAGGATCTGCATTGGGATGGCCTTGATTTTTCAGCCGAGCAGTTCAGCGACGTGATGTCGGTAAGCAAGTCAGATTGGCAGGCCGAAGTGCAATTGCATTCCGAGCTATTTGAACAGTTAAAGCATCGCTTGCCAGCCGAGCTCTTGGCAACGCGTAGCAAAATTGAGCAACGCATAGGAAGCTAATTCCTGCTCACCATATGATCGCCCCCCAGCACCATGGCATCGTGGTGATTGGGGCCGGCATCGCAGGCGCAAGCATTGCGCATGAAATCATTTCTCGGGGTCACCCGGTATGTGTTGTTGAGTCTGAAGGTGCCCCTGCTAGAGGATGCTCAAGCCATGCCTATGCTATTGCCCATCCACACATCACTAGGGGCTCAGCAAAACTACTCCGATTAACTCGCATTGCATTTGAGCTGGCTTTGGCTCGTTGGGGCGATCAATGGGTATACCGCGGTGCATTACAGCCCATAAAAAATGGCCTTGATTTTGATCGTGAGGCCATAGCCCGGCAGCTTGAGGAGCTTGGCCTGTCGCCCGAAATAGCATTCCCTGTCTCTGCAGAACAAGCAAGTCAGTTGGCGGGGGTGGCGCGGGCAGGCGTTTGGTTTCCCAATGCCGGAATGCTGAGCCTAGAAAAAACAACACAACAGCTATTGCAACCCTGCGCTCAATTAACGCAAATAAATAATGTGCAGATAGATACATTGATACGAGAAGGCAATCACTGGTTACTAACCGACACAGCAAAAAAAATCACCATACGCGCAGATAAGGTGATCGTTGCAGCCGGCCTGTCTTCCAAAAAATTACTGAGTAGCATCCAAATCAAGTTACCTCTTAAGCCGGTACGCGGTCAGCTGAGCTTTTTTCAAGTTGATTCTAAGAGCGACTGGTCTACTCGTCTGCCTCGCTCTATTATCTGTGGCGATGGTTATTGCATACCAGCGAATCGCTTAGAGAATGGGAATATGCACTGGATTGTAGGCTCGAGTTTTGATGAAAACGAAAGTGACAATCATCCCCGTTCTGAAAGTGATCGCTTCAATCAAGCCCAGGCGGCCGGCCTAATCAACTACGCTGAAGGCGATCAAGAAGAATTAATCCCCGACGGGCAGTTCGTTGGCATTCGTTGTGTTGCCGGAGATCGACTGCCCATCATTGGCGCCCTGCCGCAGCGACCCGGTATTTTTGTGGCTACCGCCTTTGGGTCGCGCGGTATTTTGTGGTCTGCATTGGCAGCAAAATTAATTGCAGATCAAGTCTTGGCGGGCGACTTTGCTTTACTGACACGCTTAGGTTTTACTTCTGCCTTAGCGGCAGCACTGGCGCCCGACCGTTTTTTGGCAGGTCCGGCGCCGCCTGCTTTGGGCGCCTTTGCTTCAAATTCAAAGCCAATTTTGCCACCCTCGCCAAGAGCCAGATAGGCCTTGAAGCCGCGCCCGGTACGATTGGATTTAAAGTTGGTTAACAAGTCCGTTTTGCCGGCGGTCAGCAGCTTCTGAACTTGCTCCGTCGATATCTCTTGCTGCAACACGACCTTCCCCGTTTTGAAATCACAGGTTTTGCTAGGCCCCGTATTGCGCTCACAAACATAACGCATACCATCTTCATAGACTGCGCCAGAACATTTTGGGCACACGCCTAAAGCTGTGCGACCAGTAAAGTCGATGGCCTCTGCATCATCCTCTGCAGTATTGCCAAAATCGAACTCCAATTTAAAGCCCGCGTTGGGATAGTCTTTGTCGTCTTCCGGAATTTCAGTCAACTGAATGATGGCTGCAAACGGGCGACCAATCTTGCTGCGAAATCCCTGCAATGGTCCGATGGTCTTGTCACGCAACAGCGCTTCGACTTCATCGTATTCGAATGCCCGCCCACCTGGCGTTTTACTAATCGTAAAGCCACACTTTTCGCACGCAAAGCGCCGGTAGTTTTCTTTGACCGATCCTTTGCAATGGGGGCAGGGGGTGGTGAGGGTGGCGTAGTCGCCAGGAATGGTATCGCTATCGTATTCTTTGGCGCGCTTGACGATGCGCTGCGTCATCTGCGCAATTTCCTGCATAAATGCATCGCGCTTCATTTTTCCTTGCTCAATCAGCGAGAGCTTATTTTCCCAATTACCCGTAAGGTCTGGGCGCGTCAGCTCTTCGACATCGAGGCCGCGTAATAGAGTCATCAATTGGAATGCTTTGGCAGTGGGTATGAGTTCCCTCGCTTCGCGCACCATGTATTTTTCTGCTAACAGCCCTTCGATAATCGCGGCGCGGGTCGCAGGAGTGCCAAGGCCCTTTTCTGCCATCGCTTCACGCATATCGTCGTCATCAACCCACTTGCCGGCGCTTTCCATGGCCGACAGCAGTGTTGCTTCGCTATAACGGGCTGGCGGTTTTGTTTTTAAAGCAAGCGCCTCAATCGTGTCGCTCTGTACCGTTTCATTTTCTTGTACGGCAACCAGTTCGTCATCTGCTTGATTGCTGCGGCCATAGACGGCCAACCAGCCTGGGTGAACTAAGACGCGCCCTTCCGTTTTAAAGTGGTGCCCCGAACATTCCGTTATGCGGGTAGTGACGCGGAACTCTGCGGCAGGAAAAAACACGGCCAAGAATCGCCGTACAACTAAGTCGTAGAGCTTTTGCTCTGGCTCGCTGAGGGTCTTGGGCGACTCCAGCGTTGGAATAATCGCGAAGTGGTCTGATATTTTGGAGTTATCAAAAATTCGCTTATTGGGCTTGATCCAGCCATACCCTTTTGTTTTGGCAGCACTATCTTTTCCATCGCCTTTTAGTATGGCATTGGCATGAGGGCGGTATTCATTGGAGTGCGCCGCTAAGTTTTCCACCGTCTGCTTTACGGTTTCCAAATAGTCTTCTGGCAGCGCCCTTGAATCAGTTCTTGGGTAGGTAAGTACCTTGTGGCGTTCGTATAAAGCTTGGGCAAGCCCCAAGGTATTTTTTGCGGAAAAGCCAAAACGTGCATTCGCCTCACGTTGAAGGCTGGTTAAATCAAAGAGCTGGGGCGCTAACTGCGTTGCCGGTTTTGCCTCTTCACGCACGCTGGCCTTCTTGTTGCGGCACGCAGCCACTATGCTGTTGGCAGCAGCTTCGCTCCACAGACGGCTCTCCCGCAAATCCGGCTCCGCAGCATCTTTCTTAAACTTAGGATCAAACCAGCGACCCTCATAAACCCCGGCTGAGGCCAGAAAATCAGCCTTAACTTCCCAGTAATCTTTAGAAATAAATTTACGAATGAGCTCTTCGCGCTCGACCACAATCGAGAGGGTTGGCGTTTGTACGCGCCCCACCGTCGTCAGAAAGAAGCCGCCACTTTTGCTATTGAAGGCCGTCATGGCACGGGTGCCGTTAATGCCAACCAACCAGTCGGCCTCAGAGCGGCAGCGGGCAGCGTCAGCTAAAGGCTGCATATCGACATCGGAGCGGAGCGCGCTAAATCCTTCGCGTATGGCGTTTGGCGTCATTGATTGCAGCCATAAGCGTTTGATCGGTTGACTTGCCTTGGCATGTTGTGCAATCAAACGAAAAATCAGTTCGCCCTCGCGACCCGCGTCACAGGCATTAACTAAGGCAGCAACGTCTTTGCGCTTAATCAGTTTTTGTAAAACCTTGAGGCGCGACTCCGTTTTTACAATTGGCCGTAGGTCAAAATGGGGCGGCACAACGGGCAAGTTGGCAAACGACCACTTGCCGCGCTTGACGTCGTACTCTTCAGGGGCAGCAATCTCCAAAAGGTGACCCACCGCGGAAGAAACCACATACTGGTCGTTTTCAAAGTAATCGTCGAATTTAGTAAAGCCGCCTAGAGCCTTGGCAATGTCGCTGGCAACCGAGGGCTTTTCTGCAATGATCAGTGTTTTAGGGATGCCGACTACAGTCGATTTGGATGCGGTTTTGGTAGTTGCTTTAGCCACGCGTGAACCTAAATTAAGTACAGATTAGTCAAATTAAAGCCATCCATGCGGCGCTGATTTGCGGCGCACTTCCTTTTTTATTATTAACCGATAAATCAAGAGCCGTCCAAAATGCCGACTTTTCCCTGCATTGGCGGCTGATTTACATCGTTTTGTTTGGCAGGATCCCCTATAAATTAGGGCCTTGGGGCAGTTCAGCCAGAATATCCCCCAGGGTATGGACCAGCTTGGCGCCGTTTTGAATCAGGCTGTGGCACCCTTCCGAGTAGCCCCCAAGGATTGAACCAGGCACCGCAAACACCTCTCGGCCCAGCTCTGCGGCAAGGCGTGCGGTGATGAGCGACCCCGATCGCTTGCTGGCCTCCACGACTACTACGCCCAGTGCAAGGGCGGCAATCAGGCGGTTGCGCCTCGGGAAATGAAACGGGCGCGGACCCACTCCAGGGGGGAATTCCGATATGAGTAGGCCCGATTGAGCCACTGCCTGTGCGAGCGCAAGGTGTTCGTGGGGGTAGACGCGATCGAGTCCGGTGCCACAAATAGCGCTGGTTTTGCCGAGGGGGGATTTTAGGGCCGCGCGGTGTGCTGCCCCATCAATACCTCGCGCCAAGCCAGAAACGATTAAAAACCCCGCCTCTGCGAGCCCTTTTGATAGCTCGGAAGCAATGTAAAGGCCTTGAAGGCTGGCATTGCGTGATCCCACAACGGCTATGGCCGGCCGCTGAAATAAAGCAGCATCACCGCATATATATAGAGGGCTAGGCGGATCGCTTAAATCCAGGAGGCGTTTTGGATAGTCCGGTGAGCCGGGGTAAAGCAATTGCATGGGTGGGTGGTTTCGCATAAACCAATTTTTGAGCACGGGCTTTTATTTGCCAATCAGGCCAGCCTGATTAGTCTGTAAGATAATTCCCATATGACGCTGTTAACGGTTCTTCATTACCCCGACTCCCGATTGCACAAGGTGGCAAAGCCCGTTGCTGTTGTGGATAATCGTGTGCGCAAGATCGTTGCCGATATGGCGGAGACGATGTACGATGCCCACGGCGTTGGTCTGGCCGCGACCCAGGTGGACATTCATGAGCGCATCATCGTGATTGACGTATCAGAGGAACAAAACCAACTGATGGTCTTCATCAACCCAGAACTCGTTTGGGCGAGTCCGGAGAAAAAAGCCTGGCGCGAAGGCTGCTTGTCGGTACCTGAGTTTTATGATGAAGTAGAGCGACCTGATCAGATTCAGGTAAAGGCGCTGGACGTTAACGGCAAACCATTTGAAATCAAAGCGGATGGATTACTTTCCGTTTGCTTGCAACATGAAATGGATCACTTGCTTGGAAAGGTGTTCGTGGAATACCTCTCTTTTCTAAAGCGCAACCGCATCTCCCTCAAAATGAAAAAGCGTGCCAAAGAGTTGGTAGGCCAACGCTGAGAGAGCGCCCAATATGAGGGTCATTTTTGCTGGCACCCCGGATTTTGCGGCGCATGCCTTAGAGGCCATTGAGGCGGCGGGTCACACGATTGCATTGGTACTGACCCAGCCGGATCGGCGTGCCGGCCGAGGCATGCATTTGCAAGCCAGTCCCGTTAAGG
>DAIPIK010000064.1:0-5076 GCA_036770845.1 Polynucleobacter sp.
AATATTGCATCGATTGCCTCGATCTTGTTAAAAAACCTGTCAGCCCGTTTGGCTAAGGTGGACATGCAACTGGAAGTGAGCGATGCTGCACTGAACAAAATTGCCGAAGTGGGATTTGATCCAGTATTTGGGGCAAGGCCGCTCAAGCGGGCGATACAGCAGTACATCGAAAATCCCGTCTCTAAGATGATTTTGGAGGGCAAGTTTGGCCCCAATGACGTTGTGCCGGTGGACATAAACAAGGATGGCGATTTCAGCTTTACCCGCTTAGTGCATTAAAGCCATTCCGGTAGGTCTGCGGAACGAGTAAACTCGGTACATGACTGTGACGCATGCCAGCGCGCGCGCCAGTGATGTCCGAGTGATTAGTTTATTGAGCTTGGCGCACGGCAGCTCGCATTTCTTTCACTTGATTCTGCCGCCACTCTTTCCGTGGCTTAAGGCGGAGTTCGCCCTCAGCTACGCAGAGCTCGGCCTCCTCATGTCGGTTTTCTTTGTGGTCTCTTGCATTGTGCAGGCGGCCTCTGGCTTTTTAGTCGACCGCATTGGGGCCCGTCCAGTGCTCTTCGTTGGCGTTGGTCTATTGGCTTTATCTGCCCTTGTGCTCTCGCAAAGTAATGGTTATGGTCTATTGATATTGGGCGCAGTGATTGCGGGCTGCGGTAATGGCGTATTTCATCCGGTGGATTACACCTTGATTAATCACAAGGTATCTGTGCCGCGTTTGCCCTATGCCTACTCGGCACATGGCGTTACGGGTTATCTAGGCTGGGCCGTGGCTCCAGTCTTTATGGCTGGAATAGCCGCGCTTGCGGATTGGCGAATCGCGCTGCTTTGCGCCGCGGTCTTGGAGACTCTCATCTTGCTGGTGCTTTGGTTCAATCGGGGTGACTTAATCGACGATGCAGAGCATCGCCGTGCAAGTGCAATCAAAGCAGCAGAAGAGGCGAACCCTGGCCGCGCACAACAAGGGGCATTTGCTTTTTTAAAGTTAACTTCGGTTTGGTTGTGCTGGCTCTTCTTTTTCTTCAGCATGATTGCCATGGCAGGCATCCAGTCCTTTGCGCCTAGTGCACTGAATCAGCTCTACGGCATTCCAGTTACTGCGGGTAATTTTTCGATTACTTTGATGGCCTTGGGAAGTGCAGCAGGCATGATTGTCGGCGGCATCATGGCAGCTAAACTCAAAATGCCCGATCGCATTGTTGGTACTTGCTTATTTGTGTGCGCTGTCATTGCCCTCTTGATTGGGGCTGAACTAGTCACGGCGGCTTTGGTACCAGGTCTCTTTTTTATGATTGGCTGTGGTCTTGGCATCGCGGCGCCATCGCGCGACATGATGATTCGCGCTGCGACCCCGCAAGGCGTATCGGGTAGCGTGTATGGCATTGTCTACTCCGGTATTGATCTCGGCGCCGCGGTTGGCCCCTTGCTATTTGGAATCTTGCTGGATGCCGGTAAGCCCAATTCCCTTTTCCTTGGCGTTGCCTTTTTGCAGCTGCTATTGATTCTGACGGCGGTAAAGGTTGTAGCTTCGAACGCCAATGCAGCGATGCCAAAAACGCAGTAGCTACTCGCTTTTCACGATACGAAAAGCTGTTTTCACAGGCAAAATCCACCCCCATTGATCCTATTTCACAGGCTTTCAAGCGGTGGCAGGTCATTTCACATTGCAATAAGTTTAATATAAGCAATTGAATTTAATGAACTTTATTAATTTTTTCTATCACTCAATTGGTATTGTCTCTGGCGTAAACATCCCTATACTCTTATATAAGACATAAGACTTAGTCACGGCTTTGAGTTCAAGTGGCCCAGTCAAGTTCATCGTTTTTTAGTCAATTGTTTTATATCTAAGGAGAGCAATATGGACAATCGCAAAGAAGAGGCAGCAAAGATTCAGAAAGACTGGGATACCAATCCACGCTGGCACGGTATCAAGCGTGGTTATACCGCTGAGGACGTAGTGCGCTTACGTGGTTCGCTACGAATTGAGCATTCCTTAGCGAAGGCTGGCGCAGAAAAGTTGTGGAATCTAGTCAACAACGAAGCCTACGTTAATTGTTTGGGCGCGCTCACTGGTGGGCAAGCAATGCAACAAGTCAAGGCGGGTATCAAGGCGATTTACTTATCGGGTTGGCAAGTGGCTGCAGACGGTAACTCGTATGCGGCGATGTATCCCGATCAATCTTTATATCCAGTTGACTCCGTACCCAAGATGGTCGAGCGCATCAATAATTCATTTGAGCGTGCCGATCAAATTCAGTGGGCAAAAGGTATTAATCCGGGTGATCAGGGCTACATTGATTACTATGCGCCCATCGTTGCCGATGCGGAAGCCGGCTTCGGCGGTGTATTAAATGCCTACGAACTCAGTAAAGCGTTAATTAAGCAAGGCGCTGCTGGCGTTCACTTTGAAGACCAACTGTCATCCGTTAAAAAATGCGGTCACTTGGGCGGCAAGGTTCTCTTGCCCACTACCGAGTCAGTGCAGAAATTAGTATCCGCGCGTTTGGCAGCAGATGTGATGGGCGTACCCACGATTATTCTGGCGAGGACCGATGCAGAGGCAGCAGACTTATTGACTTCCGACTACGATGAAAACGATAAGCCATTCTTAACCGGTGAGCGTACGCCAGAAGGTTTCTATAAAACGCGGAAGGGTCTTGATCAGGCAATCTCGCGCGGGCTAGCTTATGCTGCTTATGCTGACATGGTGTGGTGTGAAACCGGTACGCCAGACTTGGATTTTGCGCGTAAGTTTGCGGAAGCAATTCGTGCCAAGTTCCCAGGCAAGATGTTGGCATACAACTGCTCGCCTTCGTTCAATTGGAAGAAAAACCTCGACGATGCAACCATCGCCAAGTTCCAACGTGAGCTGGGCGCCATGGGTTACAAGTATCAATTTATTACCCTGGCTGGCATTCACTCGATGTGGTACAACATGTTCGACTTGGCGCAAGACTATTCCAAGCGCGGCATGACTGCCTATGTTGAGAAGGTGCAAGAGCCTGAGTTTGCAGCGCGCGATCGGGGCTATACCTTTGTTTCGCATCAGCAAGAAGTGGGTACAGGTTACTTTGATGACATCACTACTGTGATTCAGGGTGGCAAGTCTTCCGTAACCGCATTGACCGGCTCAACCGAAGAAGAGCAGTTCCACTAAGCTGCTGCAACACACGAGTTGCAGCAGTATCGCAGCGCCAAGTTTGCCTTAGAAGGGTGACTTTGGCGCTGTTTTCGTTTACATTGGCCCCATGGTGAATTGCGTTTTATGTTCGGAAGAAGGCGGTACCCTGATTTGGCGTGGTGATGATTGCCGCGTCGTCTTGGTAGATGATCCCGATTTGCCGGGTTTTTGCCGCGTGATCTGGAATCGGCACGTCGCCGAAATGAGTCAGCTCAGCTACGGTGAGCGTGATCTATTAATGCACTTGGTATTTGCGGTTGAAGGTGCAGTGCGCTCGGTCATGCATCCTAAAAAAATTAATTTAGCAGCGCTCGGCAATCAAGTACCCCATATTCACTGGCATGTTATCCCCCGATTTGAGGATGACGCTTTTTTCCCTGGATCGGCTTGGTCTAATCGTCTGCGAGATACATCGGAAGCGACTTTAAAAATACGCCGTCAGCAGGCCTTAGAGTTACCTAAAGCCATTCGCGCTGCGATTGCAACGCTGTCCTAAACTAAATCAGTTGCTTTAAAGCCAACAGGTATTTTTCAGGGCTCAGTTGCCCACCATCCCGCTGGGATTCCCACAAGACCTGACCTAGGCACTCCATGATGCGGTGCTGCGCTTCGTGCTCCGAATCGAGTCGCTGCGCTAGAACGTTCGCGACATGCCGAATGCCTGGCGGCTGATCGATTGAGATCTGCTCACTAATCGATAGGTGCATCGACAGGTGTAAGAAGGGATTTGTCTCGCCGCGCTCTGGAGTGTAATCTTGACTCAGTGCCGCTTCGCTATCGCCAAGTAAGGCATGGTACTCTGGGTGCTGCTCCATCCACTGGCCGGCGAGCGTTTCGAGCGGCGTCAAAATCGTATTAGCTTGCTTCTTCTGCCAGGTGTCGCAAAAGAAACGCCGGACTTCCTCTCGGCTTGGATTAAACAGCGCCACGAATTTGCCCTTTCCCCGTTTTTTGCCGGTAGCCGCACAGTGGCTCGACAATGCATTGGGCACATTCGGGTGATCGTGCCTTACAAACATAGCGCCCATGCAAAATGAGCCAATGGTGTGCATCTAGCAGATATTCTTTTGGAATGCGCTTGAGGAGTTGCTGCTCGACTTTCAGCACATCTTTTCCAGGGGCAAGGCCGGTGCGATTGGATACCCTGAAGATATGAGTATCGACCGCCATGGTGGGTTCCCCAAACGCCGTATTTAAAATAACATTGGCTGTTTTGCGGCCTACTCCTGGCAGGGCTTCGAGTGCTTCACGGGTGCGAGGGACTTCGCCGTCATGCCGCTCCAGTAAAAGGCGGCAGGTTTCTTGTAGGTGCTTTCCTTTGGTGCGAAAGAGACCGATGTGCTCGATGAAGGGCCGAACACCATCTTCACCTAAAGCCAGTAATGCGGCAGGTGTGTTGGCTATCTTAAATAACTGACGTGTTCCTTTGTTGACGGATATGTCCGTCGCCTGCGCCGAGAGCAGGACCGCAACCAGCAATTCAAAGGGTGAGCTGTACTCGAGCTCGGTTTCTGGATTGGGATTATTTGCTTTCAGTTGGGCAAAAAAAGCAGTGCGCTGTTCGAGATTCATTTTGTATTGTTTTTATCTGCAGCCAACTTTGCGCGCTCAATGGCCGCTGCAATAATCGCGCGTTTGCGCTCGGTCTCTTGCGCTTGTTCTACCGATTGGCTGCCACTACCGCCGGACTCGTTAAGTGCCTTTAACTTGGCCTCGGCTTTTTTAGATAGGCGGAGATTGTTATCGCGCTCTTCACGTTCCAGGCGATCTTCGCGTCGATGGTAGCGTGATCGAGATAGAGCGGCCTGCTCAGCCGTCCATGCATTCCAGCCAGTCCGATTTTCTGTCACTGATACCATGCTGATGCAATCAACCGGGCAGGGCGG
>DAIPIK010000064.1:5176-6939 GCA_036770845.1 Polynucleobacter sp.
CCTCCAGGAGGGCAGCGATTCGGTAGGACTCCCTCATCGGCCATTGCCGCCGCATAGGATCGGCAGTCGGGGTAACCGCACTTCGTACATTGGGTTTGAGGCAGTGCACTATCAAGTTGATTGCAGAGTTCAACTGGATTCATGCGGTGTTTGTCAGCAATCAGTAAGAACTGCGAACTTAGTCACTCGCGAGTGCTGCTTTGGCTACTTTCTTTTTTGATGCCTTGGAAGTTTGCTCGTGTTCACGGATAAAGTCTTTAATGCGGGGGTAAACTTTTTCGCGCCAGCGCCGACCTGAAAAAATACCGTAGTGACCCGCTCCAACCACTTCGTAATGGTCTTTACGATCCCCAGGAATACCTTTGCACAGTTTATGTGCCGCGCGGGTTTGGCCGCTACCGGAAATATCATCGAGCTCACCCTCGATGGTCAGGAGCGCTACATCGGTTATGTCATGGGGCTTCACTAATTTGCCAGAAACCTTCCAGGTGCCGCTGGGTAGAGCATGTTCTTGAAACACGGTTTTAATGGTGTCTAAGTAGTACTTGGCATCCATGTCCAAAACTGCGTTGTACTCATCGTAAAAACGAATATGGGCTTTGGCATCCAGTTCATCGCCGCGCACCAAGTTTTGGAAAAAATCCCAATGCGATTGCATGTGGTTTTGGGGGTTCATGGCAATAAAACCACTGTGCTGCAAAAACCCAGGATAGACTCGGCGACCCGCACCAGCATGAGGCTGAGGTACATCATAGATAACATGGCTTTCAAACCATTCGTAGGATTTTTTATCCGCCAAGGAGTTGACTGCAGTAGGCGATTTGCGTGCGTCGATCGGGCCACCCATCATGATCATGGATGCGGGCGTTTCTTCACCCTTTGTTGCCATCAGAGAGACAGCGCCCAAGGTTGGTACCGTAGGCTGGCAAACAGAGATAACGTGGAGATTTTTTGGGCCAATGGTACGGATAAATTCTTGAATGTAGTGAACGTAATCATCGAGCCCAAATTCACCTTTGTCTGCTGGTACTGTTCGCGCATCGAGCCAATCCGTGATGTAGACCTTATGGTCTTGCAGCAGGGTACGTACGGTATCGCGTAACAAAGTAGCGTGATGCCCTGATAAGGGTGCAACCACCAACACGATTGGATCTTCTTTGAGCTTCTTGATAACTTCAATGTCATCCGAATAGCGCTTGAAGCGGATTAAATTGCAGAACGGTTTTTCGAGCGTGGTAATTTCGTGAATAGCAACGTCGCGTCCATGTGCCTTTACCGCACGGATTCCAAATTCAGGTTTTTTGTAGTCTTTGCCGAGTCGGTGCAGTAATTCATAGCTTGCAGCGATGCGTTCCGCCCCAGGCATTTTTGATAATGGATTGGATGCGTTGATAAACGTCTCTGATGCTGTTTGTGCCCACGAGCTCAATGGCTGAAGCAAGGCTTTTTGGAACTCGTACAGTTGATATAGCATGACGCCTCCTAGAAAAACAGTGTAACCGCCTTTACGCTAAGACGCGGGCAATTGCCTTAGCCACGCGATCAATATTCTTGGTATTCAGGGCTGCAACGCAAATGCGACCGGTGGACAGGGCAAAAATGCTGTCTTCCTTTTGCAGGCGCGCCACCTGTTCTGCGCTGAGTCCCGAATAAGAGAACATGCCGCGTTGTGACTCAATAAAACCAAAATCCTGTTTTGCTCCGTTGGCGGCCAAGCGGACAACCAGTTCATGGCGCATGGTCTTAATGCGATCACGCATGTG
>DAIPIK010000065.1:0-6915 GCA_036770845.1 Polynucleobacter sp.
ACAAAACCGGCAATCAAAAAGCCAAAATTTTGGCACGTACCTTAGATGAGGCAACCGGTGCTCTGCTCGAAAATCGCAAATCGCCATCTACCAAAACGGGCGAGTTAGACAACCGCGGCAGTCAGTTTTACCTAGCGATGTACTGGGCCCAGGCATTAGCCCAGCAAACTGAAGATAAAGCGCTGCAGGCTCACTTTGCGCCAATCGCAAAAGCGCTGGAGACGCAAGAAAAAACCATTGTGGATGAGCTAAATAGCGTTCAAGGCAAGCCAGTCGACATTGGTGGATATTATTTTGCTGAGCCGGCGAAGTGTGATGCCGTCATGCGTCCCAGCAAAACCTTCAACGCAATTATTGAGTCCACACAGGCCCACTAATTATTCTGTTTGATCGAAGCGAACGGCAAACGCCCAGTGGTTTGCCGTTCGTCTGAATGCAAAGGGAAGTGAAGTAAATCCCATAGTTTTTATGGGTATTGTGTTTTTTTGTGCAAAGCCGCAAATTGCTTCGCTTTATGTTTTAATTCTGATAACGAAGCACTGGGGAGTAGCCAGCTCAGCAATGAGTCCTCTTTACCGTCATTACGTTTGGGCTTTACTTTGTAAAGATCCAGGCCGGTATTGGGGTAGACATAGTCTAAGGCAAGACCATTGGTTTTTATGAATGGTTAATGGTTTTTTATTTCTCAGGTACAGGATGCGCATTCGATATTTCCGAATTGGTAGATTGGTGGCTTGCATACCCTTGGCTACAGCTGTTGCCATTGGTGCACCCTTAGCAACAGCCCAGTCAAAGCCCGATCTATTGCCGCCAACGCAAAAGGCAGTGACTGCCGCTCCCGGAACCATCTATAGCTTAGAGCAATTAATTCAGCTGGCATTGGAATCCAACCCCCGGGTATTGGCAGCGCGCGATCAAGCGGCAGCCTCTAGCGGGCAATTACGCGCCGCCAAAGCAGTACCAAACCCCCAATTTGAATACAACACTGGACAGCAACGCTCGGTTACTGGGCCATTGACTACCGGCAATGTCTCGTCTTGGTCGGTGACTCAGCCATTGGATATGCCTTACACGCGCTTTCCGCGCGTTGATGCAGCAGAAGCGAGTACCCGTGCAGCCCAAGCTACGCTCATCGCCTTTGAGGTGGAGACAATTGCCAATGTGCAAATGCGTTTTTATGAGTTACTCCGCAGAGAGGCAGAGGCGCGTGCAGCGAATGAAGACCTGGACCTAACCAAACAAATTCGGGATCGCATGCAACTACGCTATGACGTAGGTGAAACAGCGCGCTTTGAGCTAATACGGGCACAGACCGAGTTTCTGAATGCACAAATGAATGCGGAATCAAGCAAGCTCCGCATCGATCAAGCGCGCGGACTATTGCGTCAAACGGTAGGGCATCAGCTTACAGCCGATTTTGCATTGGCAGCGCACAATCAAAAAGCAAATGAGTTACCGCCACTCGAGACCCTGCTGAGCGAGGTACGTAATCAAAGTCCTGAATTGCAAAAAGCGAAAGCGCAAGTGGAGTCAACCCAATCTCGGCTCAGCTTTGAAAAAAATTCACGATTACCTAACTTGGCTGTGAAAGCGCAGCAATACAATGACCCGAACTTCACCGATCGACTGTATGGATTAGTAGTCACTATTCCGATCTGGGATTTTAGGGGCGGGCAAATTGCCGAGGCTGAGGCGAATGCATCGAAAGCTAGAAACGACTTGAATGCCCAAACCCAAAGCTTAGAGCAGCAGATGCAATCAGCCTACAAGCTTTATCTGATTGCGAGCTATCAGGTGCAAATTTTGGATCAAGAAGTAGTTCAGCTAGCGGCAAGCGCAAGGCGCATTGCTGAAATCTCGTATCGCTTCGGTGAGCGCGGCATGCTCGAGTACCTCGATGCGCAGCGTACCTTTCGTGCTGCCCGCAATGACTTAATTAAAGCCCGTTTTGATCTGGCATCGATCACGACGGAGATTCAGCGTTTACGTGCGAGTCCAGAGTGGGTCGCCAAACTCGAAGGTGATAAAAAATGAATCCCCAGTTACTGATTCTTCTCAAGCAAATTAGAGATCAGTTGATCGTCTTAAAAAATCGCCTCTTGCAATATGCCGAAGAAGCATATGACAGCACCATGGCGACGCAGAAGCAGCTCTATAGCCAAGTATTTAACTGGCTTGCCGTGCGCGTCCCCGCATTCACGGACACCTATTTACAAGCCCCGACCTGGTTTAAAAAAGGCCTTTTTGTATTGCCTTGGCTGATTGTTCTGTTGTCGACCTTGCATTACTTTGATGTGTTTGATCCCAAGCCAACAGTCAAATATGTCCAAGATCCGAATATTGTCTATGTAAACGACGACCTTCGTAAGATGATTCAAGATGGCAAGCTAGAGCTTGGTCAATTCACTGAAGAGGTACGCGTTTCTGGGCGGATTGACTTTAATGAATCCTTCCTGGCGCGCATTGGTGCCAATGTCACCGGCCGCGTTTCAGAAATACTTGGTTTTCCAGGTCAAATGGTGAAGCAGGGTGATTTGCTTGCCAAAATTACATCGACTGAATTAACGCAATCTCAACTCTCGTATTTGCAGGCAAGAAGCGGTAGTCAGCTTGCTGAGCAGGCGGCCAATCGTGCGCGCATTTTGTATAAAGAAGACGTTATTGCGCTTGCCGAGTTGCAGCGCCGCGAAGCCGAAGCGACCAGTGCCAAGGCTCAATTTGGAGCCGCAAATGATCAGTTACGCGTGCAGGGTATGGACCAAGCGAGTATTGATCAGCTCGCAAAAACCAGCGTAATTAAATCCATCAATAATGTCCGTGCAACGATTGACGGCGAAATCGTCGAACGCAAAATTACCAAGGGGCAGGTCGTTCAGCCGGCCGATGCACTGTTCACGATCGCTGACCTAGTTGGCCTGTGGGCCATTGCCGAAGTGCCTGAAAGTGCCGCTTATTTAATAGTCAAAGGGGAAAAATCATCCGTCATTATTCCCGCTTTACGTAATCAGGTCATTGAGGGAGTGGTCTCGCATGTGGATTCGATTGTCAATCCGACCACCCGAACCGTATTGGTGCGCATGGATGTCCCTAATCAAAGTGGCCAAGTCAAGCCCGGCATGTTGGCGACGATGTTGATTGATAGTCAGCCCCGCGAGCGATTACTCGTGCCGCTAGAGGCGATTGTTCGCGAAGACAATTACGACTATGTCTATGTTCGTGAGGACGATGAGCGTTATCGCATGGTGATGGTCAAGCTCGGACCAGAGGGCAAGGGATTTAGGCCAGTGATCTCCGGTTTAAAGGCTGGCACTGAGATCGTGATTAAAGGTGCCTATCACCTTAATGCCGAACGCAAAAAACAGCTCTCAGGCGGTTAATTTCAATGTCGATTTTTTTAGTGAGATAAAGCCACGCCATGATTGAAAAAGTAGTCCGCCTTGCACTACAGCAACGCCTCCTCGTCTTAGTTATTGCGGTGGTGTTGCTGATTGCTGGCTTGATTGCAACCAAGCGTTTATCCGTCGACGCATTCCCGGACGTGACGAACGTACAGGTACAGATTGCCAGCGAAGCTCCAGGTCGCTCACCTGAAGAGGTCGAGCGCTTTGTCACGATTCCAATTGAGCTGAGCATGACGGGTTTACCGGGCCTAGTGGAGATGCGTTCCTTGAATCGCAATGGCATCTCGATTGTGACCCTCGTTTTTACCGAAAAAACCGATGTCTATTTTGCAAGGCAATTGGTTTTAGAGCGCCTAATCGAGGCTGCTTCACGTATGCCGATTGGCGTCGTTCCTGTTCTAGCCCCACTATCCACTGGCTTGGGTGAGGTCTACCAATACACCATCAATCACCCAACAGACGGTAATGCCGCGGTAGGTGTCGACGACCTCGCAGAGCGAAGAACCATTCAGGACTGGATCGTGCGGCCAATGCTGCGTTCCGTTCCAGGTGTTGCAGAAATTAATACCCAAGGGGGGTACGCTAAGGAATACCAAGTGCTGGTCAATCCTGAGCGCCTGCGCCATTACCAAATTAGCCTACAGGATGTTTACGAAGCTTTGGCACGCAATAATGCCAATTCTGGCGGCGGACAATTGCCCACCTATTCAGAGCGCTACCTCATACGGGGAGTGGGTTTAATCGCCAAGCCCGAAGACATTGGAAAGATCATCCTGAAAGAGGTCAAAGGTACGCCAGTCTATGTCCGTAATGTTGCCGATGTCACGATTGGTAGCGAGGTACGGCAAGGAGCTGCCATCCTGAATGGAACGACGGAAAGTGTTGCTGGAATTATTCAAATGATTCGCGGGGGCAATGCGCGCGAGGTGGTTAGTCGCATAAAGACCAAGGTACGTGAAATCAATGATGGAAAGTTATTACCCGATGGTTTGCAGATCATTCCATTTTATGATCGTACTGATCTCATTGATGCCGCTATGTTCAACGTAGCCAAAGTATTGATCGAAGGCATCATCCTGGTCATCGTCTTGCTCTTCTTATTTTTAGGCGATGTACGCTCGTCGATCATTGTGGTGGCAACTTTGATTCTGACGCCACTCTTGACCTTTCTGGTCATGAATCGCTATGGGATTTCAGCGAACCTGATGTCGCTTGGAGGCCTTGCCATTGCGGTCGGCATTATGGTGGATGGCTCGGTGGTGGTGGTTGAAAATACCTTTGCTAAATTAGGCGCGCGCCTCAAATCAGGCGAATCCAAAAATCGTATTATCTTAGAGGCCGCTACCGAAGTTGGTAAGCCCGTGCTATTTGGTGTTGGCATCATTATTTTGGTATTCATGCCATTGCTCTCACTAGAGGGAATGGAGGGCAAGATGTTTGCGCCGATGGCAATCACGATTGCCATTGCCTTAACGATATCCCTGATTCTGTCTTTTACGCTTTCGCCTGTTTTGTGCTCCTATATCTTGAAAGGGGGTGGGGAAGACGATACCCGGATTGTCAGAAGTCTCAGAACACCCTATACCAAGTGGCTGCATTGGTGCTTGGACAACCCGAAGTTGGTGGTGAAGCGTGCCATTATCTTATTGGTGACGAGCTTTATTGCATTTATGATGCTCGGTAAATCGTTTATCCCGGTAATGCAAGAGGGTTCGATTACGCCTTTAATTGCCAAGTCGCCCAATATTTCTTTGGATGAGTCAGTTAAATTAGAATTTGAGGCGTTAAAACGCATCATGACAGTTCCCGGTGTGGAGCGTGTCGTCTCGCGCTTAGGCCGTGGTGAATCGCCTGCCGATCCTGGCCAACCCTTTGAGTCCGATCCGATTGTGACCCTAAAGCCATTGGGTGATCGCGACTTAACTCAGGAAGAAATTGCGAACCAAATTCGGGAGAAGTTAAAAACCTTACCCGGTGTTGAGTTGTCGATTTCCCAGCCGATTGCCGCGCGGGTCGATGAGATGGTCTCGGGTGTACGTTCGCAGGTCGCCATCAAGATTTTTGGTGAAGACCTAGCGGAGCTTAAAAAACTCGGTGATCAAATTAGTCAAGTGCTGAGTAATATGAAGGGCAGTACTGACTTACGGATTGAGAAGGCATCCGGCCAAAACTATTTGAATATTAAGATTGATCGCGATGCAATTGCACGCTATGGAATTAATGTGTCAGATGTCAATGAGGTGATCGAAACCGCGATTGGTGGTAAGCAAGCCTCGATTGTGTATGAGGGTGAACGTCGTTTCCCATTGATGCTGCGCTATCCTGCGCCATATCGTGACAATATTGAAGCGATTTCAGGGATTATTTTGCATTCCCCCAATGGTGCACAAGTGCTGCTGCGTGATTTGGCGGAGATCAGCTTAATCGATGGCCCCGCACAAATCTCGCGAGAGAGCGGTAAACGTCGCCTCGTGATTGGTGTGAACGTGGAAGGCCGAGATTTAGGTGGTTTTGTAAAAGAGGCTCAAGAGCAAATCGCCAAGAAAGTATCGCTACCAGAGGGATACACCCTGCAATGGGGTGGTCAGTTTGAAAACATGGAGCGCGCGATGGCGCGTTTAATGATCATTATCCCAATCACCATTGCGGCGATTTTCTTCCTGCTATTCATGTTGTTTAATTCGATCCGCTTGGCGGGCTTGATTATTTTAGTTCTGCCCTTTGCATCGATTGGCGGTATTTTTGGCTTGCTCATTAGTGGCGAGTATTTGTCGGTGCCGGCAGCGGTTGGTTTTATTAATTTATGGGGTATTGCGGTTTTAAATGGCGTGGTGCTAGTCTCCTTTATTAAGCAACTGCGGGAAGAGGGGCGCTCGATGCAGGAGGCCTTAATCGAGGGCTGTGATCATCGCTTCCGACCAGTAATGATGACGGCATCAGTGGCAATGCTGGCCTTAGTGCCGATGTTATTCTCGGGCGGTCCAGGCTCAGAGGTGACACGGCCCTTGGCAGTGGTAGTAATTTCAGGTTTAATTACTTCTACCGCTCTTACATTATTGGTATTGCCAGTCTTGTACCGCACATTTGAGGAAAAAGAGATTGAAGCATGATCGAAATTAAAGCCGTCTTTCGTCCTGGGCGATTACCCGCCCTTCGAAATGCCTTGATGGATACGCCCGGCTTTCCGGGGATGACCGTAACCCGTGTGGAAGGCTGCAGTGCGCCAGGTAGCACCGGTAAAGCATCGATCAAAGAAGAATTAACCGACTATTCAGCAAAAGTACGGATTGAAATTGTATGTAGCGATGACGTGGCTGATCGCCTAATGGATCGCATTGTCGAGGTTTGCCAAACCGGGCAAATTGGCGATGGAGTGGTATGGAAAACCGATGTCGATAAAGTATTTTTTATCGCCAAAAACTACGGCGCAACGTAAATAGTTTTTTCATTGCCGTAATAAAAAAGCCTCGTCAGAAATTCTACGAGGCTTTTTTGTTGGCCGATCATGGCCATT
>DAIPIK010000066.1:0-6789 GCA_036770845.1 Polynucleobacter sp.
AAGCTCATCCCCTCTTCAGAGCGAGTAAGCAGTAGTGCCTGCACCCCAAGCGAACGCCTTAGCTCTTGTGCCCGCTGTGTTAAATCGGCCTCGTCTGCCCATCGCCCTACAACCTGACGTAACTCACTGCGATTGGGGGTAATAACGGTTGCGCCACGGTATTTTTCGTAGTCTTCACCCTTCGGGTCAACCAAAATGACTTTGTTTTTTGCCCGCGCGTATTCAATCATCGCAGCAACTTGACTTAAGGCTCCTTTGCCGTAATCCGATAGTACGAGTACATCGGCTGTGCCCAGGGCCTTTTCAAATCGCGCCAACTTTTGCTCCAATGCAGTTTGACTCGGTGTCTCTTCAAAATCGAGGCGAATCAATTGCTGTTGGCGTGCAATCACCCGCAACTTCACGGTGGTTGGAACTTTGGGATCAACCTCCAATTGACTATTAACACCGCTCTGCTTTAGCAGCTCACCAATCCGAGCACCCGCCTCATCCTCGCCAACAACACCAAGTATGGTTGTATTCGCTCCGAGTGCAGCAACGTTGCGCGCCACGTTGGCAGCGCCGCCTAGACGTTCGTCAACCTTGGAAACCTGAACCACTGGAACTGGCGCCTCTGGTGAAATCCGATCCGAATCGCCAAACCAATAGCGATCGAGCATTACGTCGCCAACCACCAGTAAGTTGGTCTTCGCAAATTGCGCGCGGTTCGCTTTTTCTAAAGTCATGATCGTGCTCAGTTGTGGCGGCCAATGCCTTGGTATTCAAAACCCAATTCTTGCATAGCTTGTGGGTCGTAGAGGTTTCGACCATCAAAAATAATGGGGGATTTGAGTTTTTGCTTGAGTAAATCAAAATCAGGACTGCGAAAAGCCTTCCACTCGGTAACAATAACCAGAGCATCACAGCCATCCAAAGCGTCCATCGGCTGATCGACCATGGAAACGCGCCGACGCCCCTCCGGATTGTTTGCAAAATCGACCTCAAAACAATGGCTTGCCTCTGGCATAGCAACCGGGTCATAGGCCACTACAGAGGCGCCGCGCTTGATCAGCTCAGTAATGATGATGCGACTTGGGGCTTCACGCATATCGTCGGTATTGGGCTTAAATGCTAAACCCCAAATGGCAAACTTCCTATTCTTTAGGTCTGTACCAAAGCGCTTTTCGATCTTTTCAACCAAAATGGTTTTTTGCGCTTCGTTGACGGCTTCAACCGCTTGCAGTATTTTTAAGTCGCGCCCATGCTCGAGCGCTGTTTTGCTCAGCGCCGAAACGTCTTTGGGAAAGCATGATCCACCGTAGCCGGTCCCCGAGTACAAAAAGCCATACCCAATTCGAGAATCCGAGCCAATGCCTTGCCTGACCGCTTCAATATCCGCACCCACAACATCGGCAAGATTGGCTAACTCATTCATAAATGAAATACGTGTTGCTAACATCGCGTTTGCCGCGTACTTTGTCAGCTCCGCACTCTTTACATCCATGTAATAAGTGCGCTCGTGGTGGCGATTAAATGGCGCATACAGTTTACGCATCTGCTCTTTAGCACGCAATCCCGATGAATTGCTGTCCGTGCCAATCACAATGCGATCAGGCCGCATAAAGTCCTCCACCGCGGCGCCCTCTTTCAAAAACTCTGGATTGGATACAACTGAACACAGATCTGGTGACAGGCTACGCTTAGCCAATTCCTCTGCAATGGCTGCTGTCACTTTTTCTGCTGTGCCGACGGGAACCGTTGATTTATCGACTACTACTTTAGACGTGGTCATGTGGCGCCCAATATTTCGGGCCGCAGCAACAACGTACTGCAAGTCAGCTGAGCCATCTTCATCGGGCGGTGTGCCCACCGCAATAAATTGAATGTCGCCATGTGCTACGGATGCGGCAATATCGGTTGAGAATTGCAAACGCCCTGCGGCGCGGTTACGCTCAATCATTTCTTTGAGGCCAGGCTCATAAATGGGCACGCCACCAGAATTCAGAATGGCGATTTTCTTGGGATCCAAGTCCAGACAGAAAACGTTATTGCCTTGCTCGGCTAAACAAGCGCCGGTCACTAATCCGACGTATCCGCTGCCAATGATGGTGACTTTCATAAGGTATTAACCGTTCTTAACAAAATAATCTACATGGATGGGCCACTTGCTGCGGCCCCTTCACTGCGTCTTGGGGAGTATGCCTCCCAATGATTACAACCTGGACATTGCCAGTAAAAGCGCCTTGCTCTAAAGCCGCAATTACCGCAGGTATAGCGTGCTAATGTAGTGGTACGTTGCTTTAGGAGACCCAAAGTCGCTTGTAAATCAGCAACGCGCTCTGGGCTGCCATTCACTTCAGCTAAAGCCAAACGTGTTTCCGCTAACTTCGAGAGCGCTGTCAAGCTGGGGGTATGTTGCATCACCCCAACCAACATTACCTCGGTTGCTGCAGGTCCACGAATTAACATCATGTGCTTATGCACAATATCCAAAAGCTCACCAGCCGATTGAGTAGTTAAAAGTGCAATCAGGTGGTCCAGCCCGGTATCGGTTTTATCGACCGCGGCATGGGCCGCCATCCAGCGATCGGCAACCAAGTGCATGTAGGCAGGGTGTTTTTCTGCCGCCTGACTCCACACCTCTATTGCCTGGCCCGGACGATCCATCGCAACCAAATAGTCACCTTGCAAAATTAATGCCCTGGCCTGTGCTGGAACCGCCTGCAAGGCCCGATCGATCGACTGTTCCGAGTGGGGCATGTCTTTGCGCCGCAAAGCCTCTTGGGCCAGTTCACAATAGAACTGGGCAATCTCCGTTTGGTGGCTCTTGCCCTGCAATGCCTCCAGTTCAGTAGCCGCGACGATGGCTTTTTTCCAATCGCGCTCCACTTGGTACATTTCTAAAAGACTCTCTTTCGCCGGAACGCTGTACTTGCCCTCACCCACTTGATTTAAGGATGCCTCAGCGCGGTCCAGTAAGCCTGCGCGCAAAAAATCCCGGCCCAACTCATAGGCAGCATGGTCGCGGTCGCGCGGCTTGAGGTCAGCACGACTGGCCAAATGCTGATGAATGCGGATCGCACGCTCGGTCTCACCACGGCGACGAAACAAATTTCCCAATGAAAAATGAAGGTCAACCGTCTCAGGGTCCAGCTGGGCCACCTTAACCAAAGCTTCAATAGCTTGATCTGGCTGCTCGTTTAATAAAAGACTAAGGCCTTTAAAAGTGGAGCGTTGCTGTAGCATGCGCTCGCGCTCATCCATTCGATTCTCAAGGCGCAGATCCCAACGCGAGGCAAGCCATCCAAGCCCAAATAGAACTGGGAGCAGCAGTAGCCACGCGGTTTCAATTTGAATCATGGGGTTCGTTTACGTAAGGCAGTTTGGTATCAAACTCAGGTCGGTATTGACCCAAAGGCTTTTGCTCGCAAGCGAGGCAAATTAGCCTTCCTTCTTGCCAGACTGATTCTGGTTGTGCGCTTGATTAAGGGGCTTATAGTCAACTCGCTCGCGCAACTCTTTGCCCGGCTTAAAATGCGGCACACGCTTTTCTGGAATCATGACCTTTTCACCCGATTTCGGGTTACGGCCAGTTCGTGCTGGTCGGTGATGCAATACAAAACTACCAACACCGCGCAACTCAATGCGCTTACCTTCGGCAAGGGCTTGCGTCATGGTGTCCAACAATGTTTTTACTGCCAACTCAACATCCCGTGGCAATAGCTGCGGAAACTGCTCCGCCAAGCTCTCGACTAACTCAGAGCGTGTAATCGCTTGTTGATCGTGTTCTGTCATGGTCTATCAATGCAAACCGCCACCCCTGATAAGCAGGAGTGGCGATATGGGTTTAGCCCTGATTATCCATCTTCGCTTTGAGTAAAGCGCCCAAATTGGTAGTGCCAGACTGCGCATCACCTTGGAGCTTGCTCATTGCGTCATGTTGATCAGCACTGTCTTTGGCTTTAATCGATAGGTTGATATTGCGTGACTTGCGATCAATATTAATGATCATGGCAGTCACGGTATCGCCTTCTTTCAAGACATTGCGTGCATCTTCAACGCGATCGGTTGAGATTTCAGAAGCGCGTAAGTATGCCTCTACCTCATCAGCCAAATGAATGGTTGCGCCCTTCGCATCCACACTCTTCACTGTGCCAGTGACAAGGCTGCCCTTGTCGCTAGTGGAGGTGTAGTTGTTGAATGGGTCACCCGACAATTGCTTGATGCCAAGGGAGATACGCTCTTTCTCAACATCAATGGCCAATACGGTGGCTTCGATTTCATCGCCCTTCTTGTATTTCTTAACGGCTTCTTCACCTGGCTCATTCCATGAAAGGTCAGATAGGTGAACCAGGCCATCAATGCCGCCAGGCAAACCAATGAAAACACCAAAGTCAGTAATCGACTTGATCGCGCCTGTGAGCTTATCGCCCTTCTGCTGGCCACGTGAGAACTCTTCCCATGGATTGGCTTTGCACTGCTTGATACCAAGGCTAATGCGGCGCTTGTCTTCATCAATGTCCAAAACCATCACTTCAACTTCAGTACCTAGGGCAACTGCTTTGCTTGGAGCAACGTTCTTATTGGTCCAGTCCATCTCGGATACGTGTACCAAGCCTTCAATGCCGCTCTCGATTTCAACGAATGCGCCGTAGTCAGTCAGGTTGGTTACTTTGCCGAATAAACGGGTGTTCGGTGGGTAGCGGCGCGCGATGCCAACCCATGGGTCGTCACCAAGCTGCTTCACACCAAGGGATACGCGATTCTTCTCTTGATCAAACTTCAAAATCTTCGCGGTCACTTCTTGACCAACTGTCAGCATCTCGCTGGGGTGACGCACACGACGCCATGCCAAGTCGGTGATGTGCAAGAGGCCATCGATACCGCCGAGGTCAACGAATGCGCCGTAGTCGGTAATGTTCTTAACTAGACCCTGAACAATGCTGCCCTCTTTGAGGTTCACCATTAACTTCGCACGCTCTTCACCTTGGCTGGCTTCAACCACAGCACGGCGGGAAAGAACTACGTTATTGCGCTTACGATCGAGCTTGATGACCTTGAACTCCATGGTCTTGCCTTCGTATGGGCTGGTGTCTTTAATTGGACGGGTATCAACCAGCGAGCCGGGCAAGAATGCGCGGATGCCATTGACCATCACCGTTAAGCCACCTTTGACTTTGCCGGTAACTGTACCGGTCACGATCTCAGCTTGCTCAAGGGCTTTTTCCAGATTCATCCACGATGCCAAGCGCTTTGCTTTGTCACGGGAAAGAATGGTGTCGCCGTAGCCGTTTTCAAGGGCATCAATCGCAACAGAAACGAAATCACCAGGATTAACTTCAATCTCACCGGCGTCGTTATGGAATTCTTCAACGGGAATAAACGCTTCGGACTTTAAGCCGGCGTTCACCACCACGAAATTATGATCAATGCGAAGGACTTCAGCCGAGATAACTTGGCCGGTCTTCATATTCGATCGGGTTAGGGATTCTTCAAATAATTCTGCAAAAGATTCAGACATGTATATTCACTTTGTGCCGTCAGAAGGCCCGACGGGTTAGATTAAACACGTTCGATGAAACACGCTTGATTAGAAATTGCGTTGTAGCGTTTCACGAACACCAATACAGCAACTGCGTACTACTCTTACGACTGGCTGGATACCGAAGACCGATACCAGCTTATTACCTGGCTTACTGCTTGATCAATCGATAATTCCGACGTATCGAGCACTATTGCCCCTTCAGCAACTATTAATGGTGCGCTCCCACGACTACTGTCCCGTGCATCGCGCGCCGTTAAATCGTGCAACAAGTCGGTCATATTAGCAGAAATTCCCTTAGCGATCAATTGCTTATATCGCCGTTCTGCGCGAGCAGCAACGCTGGCCGTGAGAAACACCTTAAGCCCTGCATCCGGGAAAAGAACGCTCGCCATATCCCTGCCATCAGCTACTAGACCTGGATTTTGGCGAAAACCGTGTTGTAAACGCACTAAAGCCTGCCGAACCTCGGGGTGTACGGCCAATTCAGAGGCCCTTCGTCCGATCTTTTCAGCGCGAATCAGGTCGGAAACGTCCTCATTGCCGAGCAGAATCTGCCCATCTTGAAAGGAAATCGGCATGGAGGCGGCTATTTTGCTTAAAAAAGAGGCATTTTCAGTAGAAACCCCCTCCCGCTCACTTGCCAATGCAACAAGGCGATAGAGGGCGCCGCTATCCAGATAGTGAAATCCCAATGCTTTTGCCACCAAAGCCGCAACCGTCCCCTTACCTGAGGCGGTAGGGCCATCGATCGCAATCACGGGCGGCTTACTGGACTCACTCATGGGTTAACAAGCTGTAATCTGAGCAATCTGAGCAAACTCAGCAAAGTAGTGTGGGAAGGTTTTTGCAACGCAATTGGGATCATTAATCAATATCGGATTAGGGCCAAAAGCAGCCAAGGAAAAACACATGGCCATGCGGTGATCATCGTAGGTATCAATGCCATTGGCTGGGGTTTGCCAGGCAAGGGGTGGGCGGATCACCAAATAGTCTGAGCCCGCTTCGATGCTGGCACCTACTTTTTGCAACTCCGTTGCCATTGCTGTAATCCGGTCCGTTTCTTTGACGCGCCAACTCGCAATTCCATTTAAACGGGTCTCGCCTATTGCAAACAGCGCAACGATTGCCAATGTCATCGCTGCATCGGGAATGGCTGTGCAATCGATGGTGATGCCGCGTAAGGTTCCGCTCGCCGGACCGGACGCTTCAATCCAATCATCGCCTTTGGTAATTCTTGCGCCCATTTGCGCTAAGGCATCGGCAAA